>JAICFA010000004.1 GCA_025923935.1 Candidatus Krumholzibacteriia bacterium | reverse complement strand
GACCTCCTTGCCGGGTCGCGCCTAAGACGGGTATGGTGCCCAGGCCGATGTTCGACGCCATCCCGTACCACCTCGGCGCCTTCTTTGCGCGCTTTACCAAGGACTGGTTCTGCCGCGTCATTGCATGGTGTCTGGCGGAGACGAACTGGTGGCTGCGCCCGCGCACGCGGCGACTGATCATCGACAACTTACGCTTGATTCACCCGGAGTGGACGGAGAAGGAGCGCCACAAGTGCGCGCGCCGCACGGTACACAACTTCGCGCGCAGCATCCTTCTGTTTCTCCAACTCCCGTATTACAGCGCGAAGCGGCTCTACGAGCGCTGCGACATGTCGGCGTTGCAAGCCGAAATCGACAAGGTGGGAAAAGGGAAGCCGTTCATCATCGCGACGGGACACGTGGGGCCGTGGGAGCTGGGGGGATTCGCATTGGTGCGGATGGGATACACGGTGCACACCGTGGCCCTCGACCATCCCAATCCACAGGTGACGAAATTCTACAGCGAGCGGCGCGAGTATGTGGGCGTGCAGGCGCACCCACTGCACGGGAGCTTTCCGCTATTGAAGGAGGCGATCGACCGCGGCGAATGCGTCGCGTTAATGATCGATCGCGCCTACGGGAAAGCGAAAAAGCGCTTCACCATGTTCGGCGTGCAGCGCGACTTCCCGCTGGGGCATCTGGTGCTTGCGGCGCGCGGGCACGCCCCGGTCCTGACCGGCGTCATTATCTTTGACGGCCCGAGGCACTTCCGCTACGTTCACGGCGGAACGCACTATCCGGAAGATCACGAGGACGAGTTCGAGAAGCTCGAGCGCTTGCAGGAAGAATGCTTGCGCGATCTCGAACGGTTGATTCGTGAGCACAGCGATCAGTGGTTCCACTTCCGTCCGATCGAACGAACCGAAGCATGACCCCATACCCCGAGCTCGCCGCCATCATTCCCGCTTACAACGCCGGCCGCCATTTGGCAGCGGTCATCGACCGCGTCGCGCAATACGTGCCGCGCCAGCGCATCGTGGTGGTCGACGACGGATCGAAAGACGACACGCGCGCGGTGGCACAGCAGTCGGGTGTGGATGTGGTGGTTCACCCGGTGAACCAAGGCAAGGGTGCGGCGATTCGCTCCGGCATCACGCGGGCGCAAGAGCTGGGTGTGCCGCTCGCGATCCTGTTGGACGCCGACGGCCAGCACAGCCCCGACGAAATTCCGGCGTTCCTCGCGCGCCAAAAAGAGACGGGCGCCGACGTGGTGGTGGGAAATCGCCTGGTAAACCCGGAAAACATGCCGTGGCTGCGCAAGGCGACCAACTACGTGACGAGTGCGGTGGTCTCGCTCCTGGCCGGTCGAAAAGTAGCCGATTCCCAGAACGGCTACCGCCTCATCCGCCTGGACCACTTCAAGAAGTTCCCCCTCACCACCTCCCGCTACGAAATCGAGTCGGAAATGATCATCCGGGCGGGCCGGGCGGGGGGAAAGTTCGCGTCCGTACCGATCAAAACCATCTATGCGGGGGAAGCGTCCTTTATCAATCCGTTCGTCGATACGCTGCGATTTTTGCGCATGGTCGGGAGGTCGTTCTTCTGGTAAACTGGCTCTCCCTACCGGCGCGGTTCGATGGCCAAGCTCATACTGATTTGCAACGATGACGGATTCGACGCGCGCGGCATCCAGGTGCTCGAACGGGCGCTGAGGCCGCTGGGGGAGATCACGGTGGTGGCACCGGACGCGGAGCAGAGTGCCAGCAGTCACTCGCTCACGGTGCGCCGGCCCATCGACGTGAAGAAAATCGACGACCGGCATTTCCGCATCGTCGGAACACCGACCGACGCCATCGTGCTGGCACTGCAGGTGCTGCTCGATCGCGAGCCCGATCTGATCGTTTCGGGGATCAACCACGGACCCAACATGGGGGAAGACGTGCAATACAGCGGCACGGTGGCGGCGGCGTCGGAAGGGACCATCCTGGGTATCCCGTCGATTGCGGTGTCCGCACTGCAGCGGACGGTCGCCAACGAAGAGGTCAACGGCCGTATCGCCCGCTCGGTAGCCGAGCGCGCGCTGGACGAAGGCATCCCGGAGCGCGTGCTCCTGAACGTCAACATCCCCAACCCCGACATCGCACCGGTGAAGGGGCTGCGCATCACCAAGCTGGGGTCGCGCCACTACGAAAACTTTATCGAGCCGGGGCGCGGTCCGTTACAGTCCAGCTATACCATCGGCGGACGCGAGCCGGTGTGGCGCGACGACGACGGCTCGGACATCGCGGCGGTGCGCCTGGGCTATGTGTCGGTGACACCGCTGCACTTGGATCCGACCGACTACAAGGCGATCGTCGAGATGGAACGATGGCAGTTCGAACTGTGAAGGGGACGCCGCGATGAGATGGAAGCAGTACAAGATCGCGCGCGAGCGCATGGTTCGCGAACACGTCTACAACCGCGGAGTGCGCGACCCGCGCGTGCTCGAGGCGATGCTGCGCGTGCCGCGCCACGTGTTCATCGGGCGCGACGCGGGTGTGGAAGCGTACGCGGACCATTCCTACCCGATCGGCTTCCAGCAAACCATGTCGCAGCCGTATATGGTGGCGTACCTGACCGAAGAGCTGCGCCTCTCGGGCGAAGAGAAAGTGCTCGAGATCGGCACGGGCTCGGGCTACCACACCGCCATTCTGTCGGCGCTCGCGCAACGCGTGGCGACGGTGGAGCGCGTGCCGCAGCTGGCGGAGCGCGCGAAGACGGTGCTGCGTGACTTATTGTTCACCAACGTCGACGTGAAGAACGACGACGGGTGGAACGGTTGGCCCGAGCACGGTCCCTACGACCGCGTCTTGTTGACCGCCGCCGCCCAGCAAGTGCCGCGCGCGCTCTTGGCACAACTCTCCGACTCTGGATTCCTCTTGGGACCGGTGGTGCGCCAGGACGGCAAGCAAGAGATCGTGCGCCTCATCCGGCGCGGCGGCAAAGTCGAGATCGAGCGGTTGATCGAGTGTTCCTTCGTCCCCATGGTGCGCGACGAGAAGCGCCGCTCGGCGCCGGCCTCGAACCCCGAGGCGGGGCTCGCCGGGAGCTCTAGAAGTTAGGGTTGATTCGGCGCCAAAGCATGTTACGATAACTGAACTTAGAGCCTCGCCCGGACCGCAGATGACCCGCGCGGATGATGGGATGGGGCGGCGTTTTGTGTGGGCTCAAAGTCGGGGCGTAGCGCAGTCCGGTTTAGCGCGCCTGCTTCGGGAGCAGGAGGTCGGAGGTTCAAATCCTCTCGCCCCGACCATTTTCCCTTGAACCCGTACCGGCCAACGAGACGACATGAGCAACGACCGGTCACACGACGAAGAACGCTCCCAGCCATCGTACGATATCCAGGCACGCTACCTGGCGGAGATCGGGCGCTATGAGCTCCTGACCCCCGAGCAAGAGATCGAGCTCGGGCGTGCGCTCGCGGCGGGCGACGAAGATGCCAAGCGCCGCTTGATCATCGCCAACCTCCGCCTCGTCGTCACCATCGCCAAGCGCTACCAGCGCGGCAATCAAAACCTCCTCGACCTCATCGAAGACGGCAATCTGGGGCTCATTCGCGCCGCCGCGAAATTCGACTACACCAAGGGATTTCGCTTCAGCACGTACGCCTCGTACTGGATCAAGCAATCGATCAAGCGCGGACTCGCGAGCCAATCGAAGGCGATCCGCATTCCCGTGCATATCTACCACCTCATCAATCGCTATCTCAAAGTGGAAGACAAGCACGCGGGGCGTTCGCTCGACGACGAAACCATGTCGGGCGAGCTGGACGTGAGCGTGCGCCGGGTCAAGCTGGTGCGCACGCTGATCAACGGGATTCGCTCCGAAGACCCGCTGGCCAGCGCCGACGCGCTGCAGCTGCTCGCCTCCGACGCGTACCACCGCGACAACGGATCGCCCGAAGCACTGGTAACACTCCAGCTCGAGAACGAAGAAATGTCGACCTTGATCGAGCGCTGCTTGAACCCGCGCGAGCAGGAAGTGCTCGCACTGCGCTACGGTCTCGACGACGGCGAGCCGCGCACGTTGGGAGAAACGGGAAGGGAAGTGGGGGTGTCGCGCGAGCGCGTGCGTCAGATCGAAAAGCGCGCGCTGCAGAAGCTCAATCTGGTCTTGTCGGGGCGCAAGCGCGGCGGCATTTCCGAGGGATCGCATTGACCACTACCGTCGACCGCATCCGCGCGGCGATTCGCGACGTCCCCGATTTCCCCAAACCGGGCATCATCTTCAAAGACATCACTCCCGTGCTCCTGGATCCCGCGCTCTTCGGCGAAGTGATCCGCATGTTCGTCGAGCGTTATCGCGACATGGGCATCGACAAGGTGGCCGCCATGGAGTCGCGCGGTTTCATTTTCGGCGCTCCGCTGGCGGCTCTCATCGGCGCCGGGTTCGTTCCGCTCCGCAAGCACGGCAAGCTGCCCCACCGGAAGCTTGCGCAATCTTTCACACTGGAATACGGCGCGGAAACGCTCGAGATCCACACCGACGCCATCCGGCCCGGCGAGCGCGTCCTCATCGTGGACGATCTCTTGGCCACCGGCGGAACTGCGGCCGCCGCGGTTGAACTCATTAATAAGGTGGGCGGCGACGTGGTCGAGCTGGCATTCCTCATCGAGCTCGCATTCCTCAATGGCAGCGAGCGCCTCTCTGAAACACCTACTTTTGCAATGATTCGATTCGATTAGCTGGGGAGTGGTGGCCCCGGCGCGAGTCGAACGCGCGACAAACGGTTTAGGAAACCGCTGCTCTATCCATCTGAGCTACGGGGCCACTCGGCTGACTCGTGAATGCAGTCGCATGCACGTAAAAATTTTCTGCAGTATACGAGAATTCCAAATCAGCGACTAGACATCGCGTAACAACGCCCGTATACTGGACGTTCCGGAGTACCAAAAGGCTACCGCTGTTCACCGAACTCCTCGAAGGAGGCCCCTTACGTGAAGGCAGTACGGCTTGCCCCCGGTACCTCCATTGCTCCGTTCCTTTCTACGCTCTCGCGTCGAAACGACTCGTCCCGCGACTTCCGCGCCGCGATCGGACCATCCCTACGCTCGCGCGCACCGCACCACACACCTGAGTTCTTTCGTCCGAGCTGCCGCATGTCACCGCCAAAGAATCGAGAGGGATCAACATGTCGAAACGACCGCTGCGTCTCGGTCTCTTCTTTGCTTTTTGCGTTGCGATCACGGTCGCGTGGGTAATACGCGCCGGCGGTCAGCAACCGCAAACCTACGTTCCTAGCGAAGTCATCATCAAGCTCAACCCGAGTATTCCGGCTGCCGATGCCACGGCGGTACGGGCGAGCTTGAATGCGGTGGTGAAGCGGCGCTTCGAGTCCATCGGCGCCGAGCTGTGGCGAATAAACGGAGTGAGCGTCATGGACGCCATCTCGCGGTTCACGAACGATCCGCGGGTGGTGTACATCGAGCCCAACTTCGTCGTGCGCGCCATCGAAACGATTCCCAACGATCCGCGCTTCGACGAGCTGTGGGGCATGCACAACACCGGCCAGACCGGCGGAACTCCCGACGCGGACATCGACGCGCCCGAAGCCTGGGATCTGGCGAAGAATAGCGACGTCATCGTCGGCGTCATCGACACCGGTGTCGATTACAACCACGTCGACCTGTCGACCAACATCTTCGTGAACGCCGGTGAAATTGCGGCCAACAACATCGACGACGACGGCAACGGCTTTGTCGACGACGTCCGTGGTTGGGACTTCATCAACAACGACAACAATCCCATGGACGACAACGGCCACGGGACGCACTGCTCCGGCACCATCGGTGCCATCGGCAACAACGGCGTCGGTGTAGCCGGTGTGTGCTGGACGGTCAAGATCATGCCGCTCAAGTTCCTCGATGCGGGCGGCTTCGGGAACACCGGCGACGCCATCGAAGCGGTGGAATACGGCACCATGATGGGTGTCAAGCTGACGAGCAACAGCTGGGGCGGCGGCGGTTTCTCGCAGGGCCTCCTGGACGCCATCGAAGCGGCCGGCGACGCCGGTATTCTGTTCGTCGCGGCGGCGGGCAACGCCAGCTCGAACAACGACAACTTCCCGTTCTTCCCGGCCTCGTACGACGCCGAAAACATCATCTCGGTGGCCAGCACGGATGACCAAGATCATCTGAGCGGCTTCTCGAACTTCGGTTTGAACACCGTCGACCTCGGTGCTCCGGGCTCGGACATTCTCAGCACGTTCCCCGGCAACAGCTACGGCGTCATCTCCGGTACCTCGATGGCGACCCCGCACGTGTCGGGTGCGGTGTGCTTGTTGTGGGCCGCGGCTCCGGAATTCACCGCCGCGGAAGTGAAGCAGACGGTGTTGGAATCGGTCGACGTCATCCCGGCGCTGCAAGGACGCACAGTGACGGGTGGACGCCTGAACGTGTTCAACATCATCAACGGTCTCGACGACGTGGCTCCCGACGCGGTGGCTGACCTCGCCGTCGACCAAACCGGGTCGAATCACGCCATCCTCTCGTGGACGGCGTCGGGCGACGACGCGGACCAGGGCACCGCATCGTCCTACGACCTGCGCTATTCGACGTCTCCCATCGACGCGAACAATTTCGACTCCGCCACCAGCGCGGGACCGCTGCCGCATCCCGCGGCGGCCGGAGCCCACGAGCTGTTCGAAGTGGGCGGTCTCGCGATCAACACTCACTACTACTTCGCGCTCGTCGTCGTCGACGAGCAGCAAAACCGCTCCGGGATTTCCAACGTTCCGGACGGCACCACACTCGGTGCGCCGGGGCTGCAGTATGCGCCGGCGTCGCTCACCGAGAACCTGTTGACGGGCGGGTCGGCGACCCAGACGGTCACCATCGAGAACGTGGCCCAGGGAACGCTCGACTTTTCGTTCAGCAACACGCCGGCATGGGTCACGATCAATCCGGCGAGTGGACGCGTGTTCGCGGGCCAGAGCATGGACCTCGACGTGACCTTCAACGCCACCGGCCTGTTTGGCGGGGCGTACAACCAGACCGCGTTGTTGCACACCAACGACCCCGCGCATGCCTTCTCGCCGCTCAGCCTCACGCTGAACGTGACCGGTGCTCCCGACATCGCGTCGGATCCGAACGAAGTGGACTACGGTCTGCAGTACTTCGGCTTCTGCGAATCGCGCGACGTCATCATTCAGAACATCGGCGCAGAGACGCTCAACGTCACCTCGGTGACCACGTTCAATACCGAGTTCACGGTCGACGCGAGTTCCTTCACGCTCTTGCCGGGCGCGCAGCGCGTGCTCACTGTGACCTTCTGCCCGGTGCCGGAAGACCTGCTTCCGAGCCTGCCGAAGCAGAACCCGCGCCGTCCCGACGCGACCTTGACCCTCAACACCAACGACCCGGACCATCCGGTGTTCAAGGTGCCGTTGTTCGGCGAAGGCGTGCAGCCGCCCGTCATCCAAGTCTCGCCCACCTCATTGTCGGCCGACTTGTTCACCGGCGGCATCGACACCCAGGCGCTGCACATCGAGAACGTGGGCGGTACCACCCTCGATTTCTCGCTCGCCATCGAGAACATGAGCGGTCCCAACGCGACCGTGCGCATGCAGGCGCCGGTCGTGGGACCGGACACCAAGAAGGACATCACCCCGGCGGCGGCGAAGCGCACGCACAAGGGATCGCCCTATGCGCCCGCGTCGACGCTCAAGCGTGAACTCCCGGCGGGTGCCAACCGTCCGGTGATCACCAGCGCCAGCGCGCTCGAGATCCTCCTCGTGCACACGGGTGATGTGACCGAGATCCAAGGCGCATTGCTGGGCTTCCCGGATGTCGTGGCGGTCGACTTGTTCGAAGCCAGCTCGTCCACGCCCACCCTCGACGATTTGACTCCGTACGACGGCGTCATCTTGATCGCGAACTTCCCGTTCGGCGACAAGAATGCGCTCGGCGACGTGCTGGCCGACTACGTGGATGGAGGGGGCGGTGTGGTGCAAACGCTCGCGACCTTCATCGATCCGTTCAATGTCGGCGGACGCTTCCTCGACGACGGCTACTCGCCCTTTACTCTGGGCAGCGGCCCGTTGGGCTTCTCCAACCTGGGGAATTTCGACGCCAACCATCCCATCATGGCGGGTGTGTCGGCGGCGACCGGCGATCTCCTCGGTTCCACCACCCTCACGCCGGGTGCGCAGTGGGTGGCGGACTGGCAGATCGGCCAGCCGTTCATCGCGACCCAGGGCGACCATGTCGTCGGCGCCAACGTGTTCGTGGCCGACGGCGGATTCTTCGGGGGTGACGTCGCACTCATCCTGCACAACGCGGTGCTGTGGACCGCGGGGGCGGCGTGGCTCACGGCCGATCCGAGCGAAGGCTCGCTGCCGCCGGGTGCGACCATGGACGTCTCGGTGACGTTCGACGCCACCGGTTTGAACGGCGGCGAGTACTCCGCCAACCTGGCCATCGCCAGCAACGATCCGGCCACGCCGGAAGTCAACGTGGCGGCGAGCATGCACGTGACCGGTGCTCCGGACATCGATGTGCCCACCGCTCCGCTCGCGTACGGCGAGGTATTCATCAACGGATCGTCGAGCAAGACCATCGCGGTGACCAACGCCGGCACCGACTTGTTGACGGTGTCGTCCATTGCCACCGACCATCCGGATTATTCCGTCGACGTGTCCAACGCGTCGCTCGATCCGGGCGAGACGCAAAACGTCGTGGTGACGTTCGCGCCCACCGCTACCGGGCCGACCAACGCCACACTCACGATCACCAGCGATGACCCGGACGAGGCGTCGATCCCAATCGCGCTCTCGGGCACGGGTGTGCTGCCTCCGATCATCTCCGTCAACCCGACCTCGCTCGAAGACAGCCTGTTCACGGGCCAGAGCTCGGCGCACACGGTGACTATCGGCAACAGCGGTGCCAGTAACCTCACTTTCTCCATCGATACCGAGGAGATCGAAGGGGCGGCCGCACCGGTCATCAAGCAGCACCTGTCGATTCCGCGCAGCGACGGAAACTTCCCGCGCGGCACGCAGGCGGCTTCGGCGCGCCTCGCGCCGGGAGCCCATGCCAAGGCCACGCACATCAAGAAAGTGGGCGGGATCACGGCGGCCGGCTCGGCGTTTTCGACGGATGCGGCGTTCGCGCAAGCGACACGCTTCAACCTGACGCAACCGGAAGTGCTGAATTACATCGGCAACGCGCCCAACTTCATCTGGGCCGGTGATTTCGCGTCGGGTGACAACGCCTTCGCGTACGCCGTGGACGATCAGAACTCCTTGATGCAGATCGACACCACCAACGGCACGCAAACGATCATCGGGACGATCGTGCCGTTCGGGGCGGAAATCTGGACCGGTATGGCGTTCGACCCGAGCGACGGGCAGATGTACGCCACCGGTACCGATGTGTTCAGCTCGTCGCTCTATTTGATCGACGTGGCGAACGCCACCTCAACGCGCATCGGCTCGATCAACATGCCGGGCATCATCGCCTGCGCGATCGATTCCGATGGCAACATGTACGCGCACGACATCGTCACCGACGAGCTGGTCTCGATCGACAAGACGACCGGTATCGGAACGCCCATCGGCTCGTTGGGTTTCGACGCCAACTTCGGCCAGGGCATGGCCTACGACGGCGACACGCAAACGCTGTATCTCGCGGCGTTCAACAACTTCACCTTCCAGGCGGAGTTGCGCGTGGCCGACGTGAGCACCGGTAACACCTCCTTGATTGGCGTATTGGGCGCGGATGTCCCGGGCGACCTGGTGCAACTGGGCTGGCTCGCGATTCCGGGCCTGGGTGGTGTGCAGTGGCTCAGCGCCGATCCGAGCGAAGGCATCGTGCCGCCGGGAACGTCCATGGACATCACCGTGACGTTCGACGCGGCCGGCCTGTTCGGCGGCGACTACAACGCCAACCTGCTCATCAACAACAACGACCCGCTTTCGCCGGTCGTTCCGGTGTCGGCTCACCTGCACGTCACGGGTGCGCCGGACATCGCGGTCGATCAAACACCGCTCGACTACGGCGACGTCTTCATTGGCGGCGTCAAACACAAGACGGTGAAGGTGAAGAACGCGGGCACGGACGTATTGACCGTCAGCTCCATCTCCACCGATCACGGCGACTACTCGGTCAGCGTGCCCAGCCTGGTGCTGGCACCGGCGACGAGCCAGGACATCACCGTGTCGTACGCACCGACGTCGACCGGCCCGAGCTCGGCGACGTTGACGTTGGTGAGCGACGATCCGGACGAACCCGGGCTCACCATCGCGCTCTCTGGCCAGGGACTCTTGCCGCCGATTGTCGGAGTGGCTCCGACCTCGTTCTCGGCCGACCTGTTCACCGGCGAGAGCGACATTCAGACCATGACGATCTCGAACACCGGGGCGAGCAACCTCGAGTTCTCGATCGACACCGAAGAAGCCACCGCCAGCAGTGCGTCGCGCACCATGTTGCTGCGCGGCAAGCCGTGGCAGGAGAAAGCGGTTCGCCGCGGCGGCGGGACCGGTACGGGTGGCTCGAATTCGCGCGACCCGCACACCGAGAAACTGACGTCGCCGCGTACGCCGAACCTTACCGCGGCTGACCCCGCCATCCTGGTGATTCAGGATACCGACGCCTGGGGCGTCGACATGGGGACGTTCATCTTCGACAACTTCGGATTTTCGGCGACCGTGATCAATTCCAACCAGATCGCGTCCACCGACTTCGACGACTTCGACTTGGTGCTGACAGTCAGCGACGAAGGCTTCTCGTATTACCAAGCCCTCTCGTCGAATGTCTCCAAGTTCGAGGACTACGTGTCGGGCGGCGGTGTAGTGCAGTACCAGTGCGCGACGCAGGGCGACAACGTCACCGTTGCCGGCGGCGTGCAGGTGGAGTTCGGGGACCTCGACAACTTCAACGACATTCTCCTGCCCGAGCACCCCATCGTGGAAGGCTTGTCGTCGCCGCTGGAAGGCAATTCCGCCAACCACACGACGATGTCGAACCTGCCCGCGGGTGCAGTGCAGATCACCGAGACCTCGGGCTCGGGAAGTCCGACCACGGTCGAGTACGAGATCGGATCGGGATCCGTGGTACTCACCGGCATGACCTGGGAGTTCCTGTACAACAACGGCTTCGAAGCGGGTGCCATGCTCGGCAATGCCGTGGCGTACTCGCTGAGTTTGGCCGGCGTGCAGTGGCTCGAGATCACCCCCAGCGATGGTGTGGTGGCACCGGGCAGCTCGATGGATGTATCGGTCAAGTTCGACGCCGCGGGATTGTTCGGCGGCGATTACGCGGCCAACATCCTCGTCAACAACAACGACCCGATTACCCCGCAGGTGGTCGCGACGGCGAGCCTGCACGTGACGGGTGCACCAGACATCTTGGTGCCGACCGACGCGCTCCATTATGGCCAAGTGTTCGTGGGTGGTAACAAGACCAAGACGCTGGTAGTAAAGAACGACGGCACCGACGTGCTGGCGGTGAGCTCGATCGTATCCAGCCACGCCGACTTCACGGTCGACATTGCCTCGTTCAACCTGGCGCCGAAGACGAGCCAGAACGTCGTCTTGACGTACGCACCGACGACCGTGGCGCCTCACTCCGGCAACCTGACCATCAACAGCAACGATCCGGACGAACCGGTGGTCGTGATCGACTACGATGGCGAAGGCGTGGAGCCGCCCGTGATCACGGTCAGCCCGACCTCGCTCGACGAAGACCTCGTCACCGGCGAAGTCGCGGACCATACCGTGACCATCGGCAACACCGGCGGCAGCAACCTCGAGTTCAAGATCAAGACCGAGGAAGTCACCGCTACGGCGGCCACCATCAAGCAGCGCCTTTCGATTCCGCGCAGCGACGGCAAGTTCCAGCGCGGTACTGCCGCACCCTCGGCGCGTATGGCACCGGGGAACCACGCCAAGGCCTCGGAGCTCAAGCATTCCTCCGGGATCGCGGCGGTGGGCTCGGCCTTCTCGACGGAAGCAGGCTTTGGGCAAGCGACGCGCTTCAACTTGAATCAGCCGGAAGTGCTGAACTTCATCGGCAACGCGCCCAACTTCATCTGGGCGGGTGATTTCGCGTCGGGTGACAACTCCTTCGCGTACGCCGTCGATGATCAGAACTCCTTGATGCAGATCGACACCACCAACGGCACGCAGACCATCATCGGGACGATCGTGCCGTTCGGCGCGGAAATCTGGACCGGTATGGCATTCGATCCGACCGACGGCTCGATGTACGCGACCGGTACCGACATCTTCAGCTCGTCGCTGTACCTAATCGACGTGGCCAGCGCGACGTCGACGCGCATCGGTTCGATCAACATGCCGGGCATCATCGCCTGCGCGATCGACACCGAAGGCAACATGTACGCGCACGACCTCGTCACCGACGAGCTGGTCTCGATCGACAAGACGACGGGTGCGGGCACACCGATCGGTTCGCTCGGCTTCGACGCGAACTTCGGGCAGGGGATGGGCTACGACGGAGAAACCGGAACGCTGTATCTCGCGGCGTTCAACAACTTCACCTTCCAAGCGGAACTGCGCGTGGCCGACGTGACCACCGGTAGCACCGCCTTGGTGGGCGTGTTGGGCGCGGACGTCCCGGGCGGCCTGGTGCAATTGGGCTGGCTCGCGATTCCGGGCTTGGGTGGTGTGAAGTGGCTGAGCCTCGACCCGAGCGAAGGCATCGTGCCGCCGGGCACGTCGGTAGACGTGACGGTGACGTTCGATGCGACCGGTATGTTCGGCGGCGACTACAACGCCAACATCCTCGTCAACAACAACGACCCGCTTACGCCGGTCGTCCCAGTGTCGGCTCACCTGCACGTCACGGGTGCGCCGGACATCGCCGTGGCACCGACGGTGCTCGACTACGGGGTCGGGTTCGTCAACGGCCACTACACGCAGAACATCACCATCAAGAACCAGGGCACCGACTTGCTCACGGTGAACTCGGTCACCACGACGCATCCCGATTACACGACGGACTTCGCGGGAGCATCGTTGGCGCCGGGACAAAGCCACGACGTGGCGGTCACCTTCGCGCCCACCGCACCGGGACTCAACGCGGCGACATTGTTCGTCGTCAGCGACGACCCGGACGAGGGCAGCGTCGAAGTGGCCCTCCAGGGCGAGGCGTTGATGCCTCCGATCGTGGGGATCGACCCGACCGCGTTCTCGGATGACTTGTTTACCGGCGAAGTCGGTTTGCACCTCATGACGGTGAGCAACACCGGTGCGAGCGACCTGCACTGGAGCATCGACACCGAAGAGGTGGCTGCGGCCAGCAGTGCTTCCAAGGCGATGCTACTGCGCGGCAAGCCGTGGCTGGATCGTACCCTCCGCGGCGGTGGTGTCGGAGCGAGTACCGCGACCGGCAACTCGCGCGACCCGCACACCAGCACGCCGGTGGTACCGCGCAGTCCGAGCTTTGCAGCCAGCGGGCCGGCGGTTCTGGTGATTCAAGACACCGATGCCTGGGGCGTCGACATGGGGACGTTCATCTTCGACAACTTCGGCATCTCGTGCACGGTGATCAACTCGGGGCAGATCGGGTCGACTAACTTCGATCCGTTCGACCTCGTGCTCACGGTGGGCGACGAAGACTTCAACTACTACCAAGCGCTGACCTCGAACGTGGGTAAGTTCGAAGCCTACGCGTCGGCCGGCGGTGTGGTGCAGTACCAGTGCGCGACGCAGGGCGACGGTGTCACCGTGGTCGGTGGCGTGCAGGTGGTCGTGGGGCCGTTCGAGAGCTTCAACGACATCCTGGACCTCGATCATCCGATCGTCGCCGGGCTCTCGTCGCCCTTGGAAGGCAGCTCGGCCAACCATACCCACCTCGCCAATCTGCCGGGTGGAACCAACGTCATCACCCAAACCAGCGACTCCAACGAGCCGACCACGGTCGAATACGCGCACGGGTCGGGCCGGGTGATCCTGACCGGCATGACGTGGGAGTTCCTGTACAACTTCGGCTTCCCGGCCGGGGCCATGCTCGGCAACGCGGTGCAGTACTCGTTGTCGCTCGCGGGCGTGCAGTGGCTCGAGATCATTCCGAGCTCCGGCACGGTACCGGCGGGCGGCTCGCAGGGCATCACCGTCAAGTTCGACGCCAACGGGTTGTTCGGCGGCGATTACGCGGCCAACATCCTGGTCAACAGCAACGATCCGGTCACTCCGACGGCCGTTGCGACGGCGAACCTGCACGTGACGGGTGCCACCGACATCGATGTGTCCACGGCGCCGATTTCGTTCGGTGACGTCTTCTTGGGAGGCAGCTCGTCGACCACGCTGGTGGTGTCCAACCCCGGCACCGACGTGCTGATGGTGAGCTCGATCAGCTCGAGCCACCCCGACTTCTCGGTGGACGCCTCGTCGTTCAACTTGGCACCGCAGACGAGCCAGAACGTGCTCGTCACCTTCACGCCCAGCACGGCGGCACCGGTGAGCGGCAACCTCACCATCAACAGCAACGATCCGGACGAAGCGTCCATTGTGATCGCGCTCGATGGCGTGGGCTTGGAGCCGCCGGTGATTGCCGTCTCGCCGAGCTCGATATCGGATGCGCTGAACGGCGGAGACTCCGCGGTTCATCAGCTGACGATCGACAACACGGCGGGTGGATCTGCTCTGGAGTGGAGCATCGGTGCGCAGTTCTCGAACAACTCGAGCACCATCGTGGCGACGAGCCCGATCGTGGGCGGCGGGAAGATCACCGACACGGTGAAAGACCCGAAGAAGCCCATGGCGGCCGCGAGCCACAAGCAGAGCGAAGTCTTCCGCTTCGCCTCGAACGGCCAAAAGCCGAGCCAGGCAGCGAGCGGAACCAGCTTGGAAGACATCCTGGCGAACTTGAACGCCAACTACCTCTCCGTCACGAATTTGGTCCCCAACCGCTTCGACTTCTTCGAGGGCGACACGGGGAACAGCATCATCGACGGCGGCAACGACATGTACGACGGCGGCAATTTGCTGGGCACCAACCTGGAGTCGGGCTTCAACTACTCCGACAACTTGGTCGTGTCGAGCACCGCGTTCGGACCGGACGGCCGCTACTTCACGCGGAAGTTCCCGGGACTGTTCGTGATGGTGGCCGACATGAGCAACGTCGACTACTTCGAGACGTTCGGTAACTGCGGTGCGGACGGAGGCGGCAACGTCGACGGCGCGACCCTGGCGGCGGAGGTGTCGGGAATCGCGTTCAGCGGCTTCGTGAAGCGCATCTACAACGCCTTCGACCCGTCCATCAACCACATCATCCTGGTGGAGGAGAATCCGGGTGCCAGCCACGAGTTCGCGCTGAACACGGATGACGACTACCACCGCGCGTACAACCTGAGCGGCAGCACGCGTGTGTACTACATCCTGTACGCTTCGCAAAACGGCGGGTACGTCGACAACACCACGACACTCGCCATCATGGAAGCGTTCCTGAACGCGATGGGCCTTTCGCCCGCGTGGATCAGCGTGACGCCGGAGTCGGGCTCGGTTCCGGCCGGCCAGAGTGCAGTGGTGGATGTGACGCTGGATGCGACCGACTTGGCGGCAGGTATGTACAACGCCAACTTGGTGGTCGCCAGCAACGACCCGGTGAATCCGGAAGTCACGGTTCCGGTGTCGCTCGCGGTGGATCAGTCGGTCACCGACGTCGGCGACGATCGCATCCCGACGAAGTTCGCGCTGTATACCAACCGTCCCAACCCGTTCAACCCGACGACCACGATCGCGTACGACTTGGCGCAAGGTGTGAAGGTCAACCTGACCATCTACGACGTGCACGGACGCGAAGTGAAGCAGCTGGTGAACGGAGTGCAGCCGGCGGGTAACCACCAGATCGTGTGGGATGGTCGCAATGCCTCCAACACTCAGGTGGCGAGTGGTGTCTACTTCTATCGACTCGCGGCCGGACAGTTCGTGCAGACGAAGAAGATGGTGCTCTTGAAGTAACCGAGTCCCAGGTAAGGCTCGGGGTTCTCGAGGCGGGTGACGGCCGGCGGGCCGTCACCCGTCTTCGTCTGCGGTGGGGAATAGGGGTGTGCTATACTGCGCGTCTCGTTTTTCCCGGACCGTCTGCATGCGACGTCTCATCCTCCCACTGATTGTCATCGCTGGCGTATTTGCGTGGCTCGTGCTGCGCGGCGGCGACGAAAGTACTTCGGCGTACACCGGAACCATCGAAGCGCGCGACGCCCTCGTGGGCTCGCTGGTGGGCGGACGCGTTCTCGAAGTGACAGTGGAAGAAGGGGATTCGGTGCAAGCGGAGGACGTATTGGTGCGGCTGGACGGCAGCATGCTGGCCGCCCAGGTTGACGAGCAGCGCGCGCGTGTGGTCCAGGCCAAGGCCAATCTCGACCGCGTGGTGAGCGGCCCGCGGCGTGAGCAGATCGAGCGCGCGCGCATCGAATGGGAGCGTGCCGAGAAAGAACGCAAGCGACAGGAAGCGTTGGTCGCACAGGACCTCACGTCGGACGAGGCGTACGACGTCGCCGCGGCGACGTCGCAGACCGCCTTCCAAACCTACGAAGAGCTGCGCAAGGGAAGCCGCAGCGAAGACGAGCGCCAGGCGCGCGGCGTTTACCAAGAGGCGGAGAACGCCCTCGCCTACCTCGAGCGGCAGCTCAAGGAAACCGAGATTCGGTCACCCACCGCGGGTGTAGTGCAGACCCTGGACCTGCGTCCCGGCGACATCCTCCTGCCCAACCAGGGTGCCATCTCCATCCTGGATCCGCACGAGCTGTGGGTGCGCGTGTTCGTCCCCGAAACCCGGCTGGGATCGATTCGCGTCGGGCAGCGCGCCGCCGTCACCATCGACACCTATCCCGACCGGCCCTTTCCGGCGCAGGTCATCTCGATTAGCTCGCGCGCCGAGTACACCCCGCGCAACGTCCAGACCGCCGAGCAGCGCGAAGACGTCGTGTTCGCCGTGAAGCTCGACGTCGCGGCCGCACCCGAGCTCAAGCCCGGCATGACCGCGACAGTTCGCTTCGATTCGGCGCCGTGATGAACCCCGCGCCCGGCGTCGACGCGGCCCCGCCCGACGATCGCTTCGGCATCGAAGTGCGCGGTGTGTCGCACAACTACGGCGCGGTGAAGGCACTGCGCGATGTCAGCCTCTCCATTCGCCGCGGCACCATCTTCGGCCTGCTCGGCCCCAACGGATCGGGCAAGTCGACCCTCATTCGGGTGCTGTGCGGCCTCTTGCGGCCCACGTCGGGGCACGCCTACGTCGACGGCATCGATGTCACGCGCGACGCCGACGCGGTGCGCACGCGCATCGGCTACGTGCCCCAGCGCTTCTCGCTCTACGAAGATTTGACCGTGCTGGAAAACCTGAACTTCTTCGCGCGCGTGTATGGACTCTCCGGCACGCGTTTGACGGAGCGGCGCGAGTGGGTGATCGGGTTGACCGGCATCGAACCGTACCGCAATCGCTTGGCCGGGCAATTGTCGGGCGGCTGGAAGCAGCGCCTCTCGCTGGGTGCGGCCCTGATGCACGAGCCGCGCATCGTATTTCTCGACGAGCCCACCGCCGGCATCGACCCGGTCGCGCGCCGCGAGCTGTGGAACCTCTTGTTCGATTTGTCTGCCGGCGGAGTCACACTGCTGGTGTCGACGCACTATATGGACGAAGCCGAGCGCTGCAGCCGCGTGGGATATCTCTATCTGTCGCGCTTGTTGGTGGAAGGGGAGCCGGAAGACTTGGTGCGCATGCCCGAGATCACGCCCCCGGGAACGCGCCGCGTGGAAGCCGCCATCGACGGCAATCCCGCGCCCGTCATGCGGCGCGCGCGCTCTCTCGGCTACGTGCAAGAAGTGACGATCTTCGGCAACAGCTTGCACCTTTTGGTCCCGGAGTCGGTCGACGAGCGCACCATCGAGAGCGACCTCGCGCAAGCGGAGGCGGGGTCGGTGTCGATTCGTCCGATCACGCCGTCGTTGGAAGACGTATTCGTGCGGCTCACCGCACTGCAGGACGAGGACGCGGCGGAGAAGCAGGGAACACCGTGAGAGGGTTTCTCGCCGTCCTGCGCAAGGAAGCCATCCACATGCGCCGCGACAAGGGAACCTTGCGCCTCGCACTCGGCATTCCCGTGTTCCAGCTCGTCTTGTTCGGTTCCATCGATACCAACGTCACGTCGGTGCCGACGGTCGTGTTCGACCAGTGCCGCTGCCCGGAAAGCCGGGCTCTGGTGGACGAGCTGCAGGCGACCAAGACCTTCGCCGTGGTGCACGATGTCTCCTCGCGCGCCGAGATGCGCGAGCGCATCGTCGCGGGCGACGCCCAGGTGGGGCTCGAGATTCCGCCGGACTACGGGCGCAAGCGCGCCGAAGGCAGCCAAGCCACGTTTCTGGCACTCATCGATGGATCGGACAACACCATTGCGTCGCAGAGCTTGGCCGCCATCGACGGCTGGGCGCTCACGCAATCGCTGCGCGAGCTGCAAGCCCGCACCGGTGCCGGCGACCTGCCGGTGTCGCCGCGCCCGCAAATCTTGTTCAACCCGGATACGCGCAGTGCCAATCTTCTGATCCCCGGACTCATCGCCATCTTACTCACCTTCTCGGGCACCTTGCTCACCGCTTACGCCATCGTGCGCGAGCGCGAGCGCGGCACACTGGAGCAGCTGATGGTGACGCCGGTGTCGTCGCTGGGGATGATCCTGGGAAAACTGGCGCCGTATCTGGTACTCGCATTCGTGCAGCTGATCTTGGTGTTGTTCTGCATGCGCGTGTTTTTCCACGTGCCCATTCATGGCAGCGTGGTGCTCCTGGCCGGCCTGTCGCTGATCTATCTCACGTCGCTCTTGTCGCTCGGGCTCATGATCTCGGCGCGCTCGGCGACCCAGATCGAAGCCACCCAGGCGGCCCAGGGGATCCTGCTGCCGTCGATCATGCTGTCGGGGTACATCTTTCCGCTCTCGTCGCTGCCGGGACCGCTGCGCATTCTCTCGCAAGCGCTGCCGGCCACCCACTTCGTCGCCATCTCGCGCGGCATCATCATTCGCGGCGCCGACCTCCACGACCTTTTGCGCGAAGTCGCGTCGCTGGCGATTATTTCACTGGTTCTATTGACGTCGAGTGTGGTGATCTTCCGCCGGAAGCGCCTATGAAATCGATCGGACTTTGGTTGTGCATGGTGGCTGCAGCGGCGGGGTGCACGGGCCTGGCGAAGCCGGACCCGGAGCTGTACCCCGCGCCGCCGCGCGACGCGATCACCTTTTGGGGCCATGCGTGCGTCTACATCGACGTCGGCGGCATGGGGATCGTGACCGATCCGGTGTGGGACAAGACGCGCTTCCAGCGCAGCCGCCGGCTGCCGGCGCCGCCGGTGGAATCGTACGCCCATGCGCGCGTGGTGCTGGTGTCGCACGCACACGACGACCACTTGAGCCCAGCCACGCTGCGCACGTTTCCCAAAGACACGGTGTTCCTGTGTCCGCAGCCGTGCGTGGAGCACATCGACGACATGGGGCAGCGTGTGCGCGCCATGCGGCCCGGCGACACCTTCGAGGCGGGTGAGGTGCGAATCACCGCCGTCATGGCGCACCACCCCGGCGGGCGCTATGGATTGTTCGCCGAAGCGGACGGAAACGCGCTGGGCTACGTGATCGCGACACCCGCGGCGACGATTTTCTACAGCGGCGACACCGATTACTTCTCCGGGTTCTCCGACGTCGGTTGGAAGCACGACATCGACGTTGCCATCTTGAATGTAAACGGCCATCTGCCCGCCACCGACGCCGCGCGCGCCGCGTGGGCGTTGCAGGCGGCGGTCGTCATTCCCACCCACTGGGGCGGTTACAAGTACTGGGTCCGCGGCGGGAACAAGCGCCCGCGCGATCGCGAGACCATCGAGCGCATCCTGGGCGAGCGCTACCACGTGCTCGAAGTGGGCGAAAGCCTTCCCCTCGCCTCTCCCATCTTCCGGCACGGCCGCCCCACCGGCACACCGCGCCGGCGCCGCGCGGACCGGGCTTCTCTCGATCGTGCCGCGCGGCTATAATGCGGGTCCGTCGCCGCGGATAGAGCCTTCAACCTAGAAAGAAACCAATCGCATGGGTGTCTTCGATCGCGTCGTCGATCTGACGCTGCCGCTGGTCCCAAAACCCGTCGTGCGACGCGTGGCTAGCCCGTACATCGCGGGCGAAGAAATGGAAGACCTGCTGCGGCTGGCGGCGGGCCTCAATCAGGAGGGCTACCGCGTGGCGGCCGCCATCTTGGGCGAGTTCGTCACCCGCAAGGAAGAATCCACCGAAGCGGTGCGCGAGTACGAGCAGCTGCTCGCGCGCATGGGCGAGCGGCGCATCGTCGGCTACATCCATATCAAGCCCACTCACCTTGGCCTCAAGCTCGACAAAGCGTTTTGTCTCGAAAACGTGCGCACGCTATTGATCGCCGCACGGCGCCAGCAGTTGTTCGTGCGCATGGACATGGAAGACTCGCCCTGCATCGACGACACGCTCGACATGTACTACCGCCTGCGCGAAGAGTTCGACAACGTCGGCGTGGTCATTCAAGCGCGCATGCGGCGGAGCTTGGCGGATGTCCGCGAGCTGGCCAAAGTCAAAGCCAACGTGCGCATGTGCAAGGGCATCTACCTCGAGCCGCACACCATCGCGTACACCGACGCCGAGCTCATCAGCCGCAATTACGTTCGCCTCACCGAAGAGTTGCTGGGTGCGGGCTGTACCGTCGCCATGGCGACGCACGACGAGCGCCTGGTATGGGAAGGCGCGCGCCTGGTGGACCGCTTGAACGTTCCGCGGGAGCGCTACGAGTTCCAGATGCTGCTGGGGGTGCTGGCACCGTTGCGCCGGCTCATTCTCGACGGGGGGCACCCGATTCGCGTGGCGGTGCCGTACGGGCCCAACTGGTATCCGTACTCGCTGCGGCGCCTGCGCAAGAACCCCGCGATCGCGGGCTACGTGCTGAAATCCCTCTTCAAATAGGAGCTCGTCACGAGCACGAGCGACGCATATATCCACGGCACCGATCCGGCCGAGCAAGAACGCCTGTCGCGCCTCAACGACTTGCTCAACGCGCAATCGCTAGCGCGCCTGCGGGTGGAGCCGGGCGCGCGCGTGCTCGACATCGGCTGCGGCATGGGGCAGCTGACGCGCGCCATCGCGCGCGCGGCGGGTAGCACGGGCGGTGTGGTTGGCGTCGAGCGCAGCCGCGCGCAAATCGACGAAGGACGCCGCCAAGCCAACGCGAGCGGGGAAACGAAGCTCGTCGACGTGCGCGCCGGCGATGCCGGCGATCCGCCGCTGCGCGACGAGGAATGGGGCACGTTCGACATCGTGCACGCGCGCTTCGTCTTGGAGCACGTCGCCGATCCCGCGCGGGTGCTACAGGCGATGGTGCGCGCGGCCCGACCCGGCGGGCGCATCGTCGTCGAGGACGACGACCACGATCTGTTGCGCCTCTATCCCGCCGTGCCCGAGTTCGAAGCGGCGTGGCGCGCGTACATGCACGCCTACGTCGCGGTGGGGAACGACCCGATGATCGGACGCAAGCTTCCGGCGCTGCTCGCCGGCGCCGGGGCGACTCCGGTCGCCAACGACTGGCCGTTTTTCGGCGCCTGCCAGGGAAGCGACACCTTCGCGGTGATCGTCAGCAATTGCCGCCGCATCATGGTCGGCGCGCGGGATGGGGTGATCGCGCACGGGGGACTGTCAACCGAGGCGTTCGACGCCGCGCTGCGCGCGTACGATCGCTGGAGCCGCCTGCCCGGTGCGGCCTACTGGTACTGCACCTGTTGGGCGGAGGGGATTCGGCCCGCCGGCTAATCGCCCGGGTTCGGTTTTCCGGCCGGTAGCGATCGCTCGAAGAACTCGAGCGCATTCAATCCCATGATGCGCGCGACTTCGTCCTCGGAGAATCCTTCCGCGAGCAATGCCGCGGTGAGCTGTACCAGCCCGGCCGCGTCGAAGGGTGTGCGCACCGCCCCATCGAAATCGGACCCCAAGGCGATGGCGTCGATCCCGGCGACGTTCACGGCGTAACGCATCGCTCGCGCGATAGCGGCCACATCGTCGCCGCACACCGCACCGGGCCAGAATCCAATTCCGATCACACCGCCGTGCGCCGAGATCGTCTTCAGTTGATCATCCGATAGATTGCGCTCGCCGGGGCACGTGCCGTCGACACCGGTGTGCGAGACCATCACCTTGACGTTCGGGATCGCCAGTACATCGTCGATGGTTTTCTCCGATGCATGGGCGAGATCCACGATGCCGTCCAGGGAATCGATGTGCGCCACCACGCGTCGTCCGAACGGTGTCAGGCCGTATTTCTTCCAACCGTGCGCCGAACCGGCGACCGCGTTGTCGCTCATGTGCGCGAGACCGAAGACGCGCACGCCGGCACGAAACATCGCATCGACGGACGCGATCTCGCCCCCGCGGAGGTGCATTCCTTCCACCGCCAGAATCGCGCGCACCACGGCTGAGTCACGATTCGCCGTAGAGAGGTCGCGCGCGTCGGTCACCAGCCGGACGCGATCGCCAAGCCGGTGCAGCGCCGACGCCTGCTGCAGCGCGCGGGTAGTCGGATCGAGCCAGGTGGCGTGCGGCCAGCGATGGGCGATCGCGGCCACCGCCATGATGTCCGGGAAAGCGGGCGAGCGGCGATAGTTCGCAAACAACGGGAAGGCGGTCGGCATCGAGAATACCTGCAGCTCGACGCCTCCCGCGCGCAGACGCGGAATGTCGACCTGTCCGCGATCCGAGCGCTGCAGGAGATCGCGATCCCACAGGAGCGCATCGCTGTGCAAGTCGGCAATGAAGAGCCGATCGTGCAGGCGAGCGACTTCGGGAGGAGCGGTCGCGGGAGAGCGGGTGGAGACGCGATTGACTCCCTTGTCGACCATGCGCAGGACGGGGCGCCCGAACGCGAAGACGAGCAGGCACAGGATCAGGGCGCCGACAATGGTGGAGAAGAGGGCGCGGAGCACGAGCTCAAGAAGAGCAAGAAGGGGAGGCGCGAGGGAAGGGATAAAAAAGAACGAGAGCTCGCCCCCGAACTGCCGTAACGCTGATTCGCCCGTCAGAGGCCCATGCGGCAACCGCTTCGCTATCCACTAGCTTGAGAGCAGGCGTACGAACAGTAGAGGGAGGACTCTCGTTGCAGCAGTATAGTCCCGCTTCTCCGGGATTGTCAACCTTGTGGACAATAAAGTTCGCGGCGTTGTAACGCGATAACCTGGCTACTCTTTCAAGTAATACACGAATGCGAGTTGGGGAAAACGGGGTGGGAGGTGGCAGGCGGTGTTCCCAGGTGTCACGCCGAGCGGGCATCCAGGAACACCGCGCGACTTACCGCTTTTTAAGCCACCAGAACAGGTCGACGAGCTCGATCCGCATGTTGGGCACCCCCTTCGGAGGAGTCACGGGATTCACTCATCGGCGCCGCGCCAGTTTGACGTGGCGCCAGGGTGGGATCGTGCATAGGCCGTGCCCTGGGCCCGCGCTGGGGGGTCCATGGGGGCGCAAAAGGGCTCTAAGCGATTTTACGAACGGCGATTACACTGGTTATGTCATCGTGCTGCTGGCCCCCGCCGAAGGCCAGAACGTCGGCCAGTAGTGCGTTTTGCAGCCGGTCGGGCGGTAGGTTTCGATTCGACCGAAGGAAGTCCACCAGCCGCTGTTCGCCGTAGGGCTCGCCGGCGGGGCTCATCTGCTCGATGACGCCGTCGGTGTAGAGCAGGAGGAGGTCGCCGGGGTGGAAGGCCACCGACCCTTCGACGTAGGGCTCGTTCTTGTTGGCCCCGAGAATGGTCCCGCCGTTTCCCAGGCGGTCGATGTAGCCGTTGGTGGCCAGGAGGGCCGGGCACTGGCCCGCACTCGAGAAGGTGAAGGTCGAGGTCGCCAGGTCGAGGACACCGCAGAAGAAGGTCGCAAACTGGCCGGGCTTGGCGTGGTCGACCATGTAGTCGTTGAGCTCGCGGTTGAGCTCGTGGGGCGCAAGCCCGCCCTTCAGTGCCCGGTTCTTGAACACCGCCTGGAGCGAGGCCATCAACATGGCCGCGGGAACCCCCTTGCCCATGACATCACCGATGGCCACCACCACGCGGCGGTCGTCCAACACGAAGTAGTCGAAATAGTCGCCGCCCACCTCCGACGAGCTGATCATCTGCCCGCGGATCTCCACCTCGCGCAGCCGCGGTGCTGCGACCGGGAGGAGGGCTTGCTGGATGTCGCGCGCGAGCATCACTTCGCTCTTCAAACGTTCTTTTTCGATCGACGATCGAATCAAGTCGGCGTGCTCGACGACCAGCGACAATTGCTCGGCGAAGGTCTCCAACAACTCGGCGTCGGCGCGGCGGTACGCGAGGCCGGAGCGCTTCTGTCCGAGCAGTGCGATACCCACCAAGCGATCGGGGGCCGCGATGGGCAAGCACACCGCGAGCCCCGGTGTCGACAGTAGACGGCGCGCCTCCGGGTCCAGGCGCGGCCGCTGCCACGAGCGATCGAGGAACTCGACCATGAGCGGGCGGCGAAAGCGCGTGAGGTAACGCCCCAGGAACGACTCCGCCGCGACCGCGGGCGCCAACTTGGGCACCGAGCCCTGTTCGCGCACCAGTGCTAAATCCTTGTCCTCCTGGCTGCGCAGATAGATGGCCACGAACGCGGGGTGCAAGAGCGCGTCGCAGCGCTGAACGAAATGGTCGAGGACCTCGTCGCGGGTGAGGGTGCGCGACACCTGGCGCCCGAAGTCGATCACTTCCTGCTTGTAGACGAAGTCGGTGCGATAGAACACGCGATCGACGACGGCCTGAATGCGCTCGCGCACGGGCGCGAACACCACCGCGAGCACCACCACCGCGATGCTGACCCACACCGCTTCGCTGACACCGAACTCGCTGGAGAGGAACGCACCGGCGGTCTGCACGACGGCATAGTATGCGGCAATCAAGAGCCCCGTCAGGACCGCGTATACCAAGCTCTTGCGCACCACCGTGGTGAGTTCGATGGCGCCGTGCTTCAAGATCGCGTAGGCAAATCCCAACGGAATCAATCCCAGGCACAACACGGCCGGGAGGGTAAACGGAAGCGCACCGGCTTGCGGGCGAATACTGGCGTGCAAAGTGGCCGCGACGAAGGGCAGTAATCCCGCGAGATTGGCGGCGATCACTACGCGCAGCTTCTGCTTCTGCGCGCTGGGAGCCGCGCGGTACGCGCGCACGAACACCACCAACGATGCCAGCACGTAGGTGACGAAGTACGCCGTCGACAGCGCCAGCACCGCGAGCTCTTCGTTGGGATTGGTCACACTGAACCCAAAGCGCCGCGCGGAAACGGCCGCGCTGGCGGCGAAGATCACCAGCGGCGGGGTATACACCCACGCGGCGCGGCGTCGCTTTCCATTCTCGCGCTCGGGGAAGCGGAGGAAGAAGTGGAGCAAGACCGCGGGGAAGAAGAGCGTCACCGCGTCGCTAGCCAGCTCGGAGACGAGCTGCAAGATGGGGCTCGCGGTCGACGGTCCGTCGGTCAACAGTGCCGCGAGCAGCGCGGAGTTGAAGGCGAACAACGTGCCGATGATGTCGGGGCGTCGAAAGTACACCGAGAGACCCACCGCCAAAAACGCCATTGCGAGAATGATGAGCATCACGCGCTCCGCAGCGAGGCGGTGGGGAATCGGCTGGTACTCGATGGGGACGTCGATCGCCACACCGTTGCGGCGAATCTGGTACGACTGGGGGTGGAAGGATCGATTGGACGCAACCACGTGCTCATAGTGAGCGGCGTTGCGCAACCGTTCGCCGTCGATGGCGTAGAGCTCGTCGCCGGGGCGCAGGTCGGCGTGAGCGTTGAGCCCGTCGAGGCGCACGGTCTGGACGACGAGGTTGCGCGCTTGGATGCCGGAATAGGGCGAGCGAAAGCGCTCGCGCGCGCCGGGAATTCCGAGCACGATGGTAGCGATGACGATGACGAAAAGGAGCGGGCGAGCCCAGGGCGCGGCGCGGTCGCCGGCACCTTGCCGCCGTGGGCGGGGGTCGTCGCGTTGGGAAGCCGTCATGCGTCCTCCGGGTTCAGGGAAGAGCGTGCGGACGCCGCCGAGGGTGTGTCAATGTCTTTCCGAGGCGCGCCTACGCGAGAAACGCGCCCCCGAGTCCCCCTTGCCGGTTCTGGCGGTGTGTGCTAGGCTAGCCAATCCAAACAAATTACAGGTTCTTTTTCGCCAGGAGAGAGAGTTTCCTTCATGAGTGCCACTGCCAAGCGGGCCGCCCGCAGACAGATTCGCGAAGACAAATTGGTGACCACGACGGTTCGCTTTACCGAATGGGCGCAGGATCATTTCAACCAGGTCATCGTCGGTGTGGTAGCACTGGTCGCTATCGTCGCCGTGCTGGTGTTCGCGGCCAACAGCCGCGAGAGCAATGCGCGCCAAGCCGATCAATTGATGGGCTCCGCCATGGCGCTCATGCTGCAAGGGGACTACAACGCCGCCAAGACCAGCTTCCAGCAGGTCGTCGACCGCCACGGCGGCAAGCAGCGGGCGGCTGCACGCTTCTTCAAGGCCGAGTGCGCCGCCAAGCAGGGCAACTTCGAGGAAGCGCTGGCGGATTACGAAGCGTACCTCGGTGAGGTGAATGAATACCCGGTGTTCGAAGCGTCGGCACGGGTGGGCAAGGCCGCGTGTTTCGAAGGCATGAAGAACTTCGCCGAAGCCGCTCCGGCGATGGCGTCGGCACTCGACAAGATCGACGTCAAGGACCCGCGCTACGCCGACACGGCGTTTGCGACGGGCGATCTCTACACGGTGTCCGGCAACACCAAGGAAGCTCTCAAGTATTACAAGCTGGCCGAAGAGCACGGAACCGGCGACGTCAAAGCGCGCGCCCAAGTCGCCGTCGACCTGATCGAGTGACGCGCTCGCGCACCGGCGGCGCGCAGTGACGTGGCGACTTCCACCAACCCAGCAGCCCAACGAACCACCCCCAGCGACGCCGAGCGTTGGTACGCCGCCGTCGGCTATCTGTTCTTTCTCTGCTTTCTCTCGCTGTGGAAGGCGAAGGAAAGCCGCTTCGTCCGCTTCCACGCCCGCCAAGCGTTTCTACTGTTCCTCGCCGAGTGTGTCGCCTTCGTGGTGATCGCGGTCATCGACCGCACGGTGGGGCGCCTGCCGTTCTTGGGCCTCGTCGTGGTCGTGATCGCGCAGGTGTTCGTCTATCTGTCCGCGTTGTTTCTCTCCGTGATGGGATTCGTGAAAGCACTCTTCGGCGAACGCTGGGAGATGCCGTTCTTCGGTCCATACCGCGAAAAGGTCCCGCCGCTTTCGTAGAATGACACTGCGAGGGAAGCCCGTGCCTGGCCTGCGTGCCGACGGTTCGGCCGGGCACCACATGGCGCATAAGATACATTATGTTAACTAGACTCCCTGAGCATGGGTAGGACCCGGGCGGCCGTGCCTTTGGCTGCGAATCCTGGCTCCCCTCGCTAGATGACGATGTTGACGAGGCGGTTCTGGATGACGACCACCCGCTTGGGTGCTCGTCCTTCGAGGATTTCTTGGATGCGCGGATGCGCCAGTGCGATGGCCTTCATGCGCTCGGCGTCGGTCGTGGCTGCCACCGTTTCGCGCGCGCGGATCTTGCTGTTCACCTGGATCACCAGGTCGAAGGTCTCGTCGCGGACGTACGCCTCGTCGGCCGCTGGCAGCGGCATGGCGAAGACACTGGTCGCGTGGCCCATGCGCTCCCACAATTCTTCCGACAAATGCGGGGTCATGGGTGCTAATAGCCGCACCAGCGAGTCGAACGCGAACCGGAACACGGGCGTGTCCGCCGGCTGGCCGGCGGCGGCGTAGTCCGCCATGGCGTTCGACAGCTCCATCAGCGCACTGATGGCGGTATTGAAATGGAAATGGTCGTTCACGTCGGCGACAACCCGCGCAATGGTCTGGTGCGTCTTGCGGAACAGCGCGCGCCCGGCGTCGTCCAAGGACGCGTAGTCGACGTTGTGCGCGAGCGGCGTCGACAATGCACCGGTGTGCGACTCGTACAAGCGCCACACGCGGTTCAAGAAGCGGTAGCAGCCTTCGACGCTCTCGTCGTTCCACTCGGTGTCGCGCTCGGGCGGCCCGCAGAACAAGATGTACAGGCGCATGGTGTCGGCGCCCATGGGCGTGATGATGGTGTCGGGCGGCACCACGTTGCCCTTGCTCTTCGACATCTTGACGCCGTTCTTGCACACCATGCCTTGCGTGAACAAGCGCGCAAACGGCTCCGCGAACCCCACGTGGCCGCGCGAATGTAGACACTTGACGATAAACCGAGCGTAAAGTAGATGCAAAATGGCGTGCTCGACGCCGCCGATGTATTGGTCCACCGGCAGCCACGCGTCGCACAATTCCTTGCTGAACGGCTGTGCCTCGTCGCGCGGCGTCAAGTAACGCAAGAAATACCAACTCGAATCCACGAAGGTGTCCATGGTGTCGCTGTCGCGCTCGGCGGTGCCACCGCAGCCCGGACACTTGACGACGCGAAAGGCGTCGCTGGTGGCGAGCGGACTCTTGCCGTCGCCGCGCGGGCGGAAATCGACGTCGTCCGGTAGGCGCACCGGCAGCTGCTCCTCGGGAACGGGCACGATGCCGCACTGCGGACAATGGATCATGGGGATGGGTGCGCCCCAGTAGCGCTGGCGCGAGATGAGCCAGTCGCGCAGCCGGTAGTGCACCCGCAACTTCCCTTTTCCTTGTTTCTCCAAGTCGGCGGCGATGCGTGCGAAGGCTTCCATCTGTACCAGTCCGTCGAACGCACCACTGTTGACGAGAGTGCCGTCTCCGGCGTACGACGACGTCGGCAGCGCGGTCTCGCCGGAAGCGGGCCGGATCACTTCGCGAATCGGAAGTTGGTAGCGCTGCGCGAACTCGAAATCGCGCTGGTCGTGCGCGGGAACCGCCATGATGGCGCCGGTGCCGTACTCCATGAGCACGTACGGTGCCACCAAAATGGGGATCGACTCGCGCGTCATGGGATTGAGCGCGCGCGCATCCAGCGCGGCACCCTCCTTGCTCGGCTCGGTGCGCGCCTTGCCGCTCAAGCGGTCCGCGTTCCAGCGTCCGAGAATTTCGCGCAGCTCCTTCTCCCGTTTCGATCCGGCCAGCAAGCGCTCGACTTCCGGGTGCTGCGGCGACAGGACGAGAAAGGTCGCACCGAAGATGGTATCGGGGCGCGTGGTGAAGCAGCGGATATGGCGCGTCGTCCCCTCGACGGCGAAATCGATCTCGACGCCGTCGCTCTTGTCGATCCAATTCTTTTGCATGGTGACGACGCGCTCGGGCCAGTCGGGCAGCGTGCCGAGGTCGTCGAGGAGTGCCTCGGCGAAGTCGGTAATGCGGAAAAACCATTGATCGAGGTGGCGCTCTTCGATCTCGGCGCCGCAGCGCTCGCAGCGGCCGTCCACCACTTGCTCGTTGGCGAGCACGGTGCGGTCGTTGGGACACCAGTTGACCGACGCCGCCTTGCGGTATGCGAGCCCCGCGCGGTACAGCTCCAGAAACAGCCACTGGGTCCAGCGGTAGTACTCGGGCTCGCACGACGTGACCTCGCGCGACCAGTCGTACACCACTCCCCAGTGGTAGAACTGTTCTTTCATGCGCGCGATGTTGTCGCGCGTCCATTTGGCGGGATGGATGTCGCGCTGGATGGCGGCGTTCTCGGCCGGCAGGCCGAAGGCGTCCCAGCCCATCGGCGCCAGCACCTCGTAGCCTTCCATCTTCTTGAAGCGCGCGAGTGCGTCGCCGATGATGTAGTTGCGCCCGTGGCCGACGTGCAGCTCACCCGACGGGTACGGAAACATCATCAGACAATAAAACTTGCGGTCGACGCGCGACGTGTCGCAGCGCATGAGCCCGTTCTCGGCCCAGCGCTTCTGCCACTTCGCTTCGATCTCGGCGTGGGGATACTTCGCCATGACGTTACGCGCGGAAACGCGCCAGGACGTGGAACTCGGTGCCGACCGCGTCGATCTCGACGGCAGCCCCGCGGCCTTCCAAGTAGGTGCGAACGTCCTCCGCGGCGGGGGCATTGCTGACCACCACGCGCATCACCGTGGGCTGTTGCTTGTCCAGCGCCGCGTCCACCATGAGGCGCGGGCCGGGCGCGGAAAGGCCGCGTGCATTTACTCGAACTTCTTTTTCCATAGGATATTGCGGCTATGGCTTGAGACGCGACGTTAGCTGGCCGCTGCGATTCCCGCCGCGGGGATGACTCTATGACGCGAGCGCCGGGCTGGCAAGCGCTTTCCCGACGTGCGCGGCGAGGAGTGCTTCCTCGACCACGCACTTGGCGTCGATGCTGCTGGTCTTGAGCTTCAAGTCCGCCCAGCGCAGGTTGCCGAGCAAGATCTCCAGTGGCGCGGTCTCCGTGCGCATCGCCTGCTCGCGCAGCTTGGCGGCGAAAAACGGGCTCTGTGTGGCCGCCAGCGAATCCGCCAGTGCGCGATCGGTCGACACGGCGCGGCCGCGCTCCGCGATGACGTGGCGGACCTCCAGGAGCGACACCACGCGGCGGAGCATCATCGCCACCAGGAACACCGGCTCTTCGCCGGCGTCGAGCAACGACGCCAGGCGCGACAGCGTGGTCGCCGGCGCCGACACGCCCACACCGTCCAAGAGGCCGAACAAACTCTCCGTGCGGTACTTCCCCACCACTCCCGCGACCAGCTCGCGCGTTGCCTGCTTGCTCTCCGCGGCGGCCAAGAGGATCTTGTCGACTTCGTTGGAGAGATCCATGAGCTGGGTTCCGACGCTCTCCACCAGAAGATCGAGCGCATCCGCCTCGACGTGGATCCCTTCGCGGCGGAAGCGGCCCAGCACGCGCTCGAGCGTTTCGGACTCGTTCAAGGCACCGAACGCAAAGGCGACACCGGCGCGCCCCGCGGTTGCGGCGAGCTTCTTGTGCGCCACGGTCTCCAGCTTCTCGTCGTTGGATTCGACCACCAAGGTGACGGACGGAGGCACTGAACCGGCCAGCTCCACCAGTCGCTCGCGATTGGCAACCGACAGTGCTTCGAAGTTGCGCACGATCACCACGCGCCGCGAGGAAAACAGCGGAAAGGACTGCAAGCGGTCGGCGAGCTCGAGGGGCTCGAACTGATCGCCGTGGATGATGTCGAGGTTGAAGGGCCGCTCCGCTTCCGGGAGGGCCGCGTGCACCAGCTCGCGCACGAATTCGCGCTTCAAGTACTCCTCCGGCCCGTGCAGGAAATACACGGGCTTGATGCCACCGCGCCGCGCCTCGTCGAACAGCCGTTTGTAATCCGCCAGTCGCGTCATGCTCACCAATCCTGCACGGTCAGATTCAAGATGCGCTCGGTGATTTCGCGCAGCGACTCCTGCACTGCGTCGTCGAAGGTGCGATTCTCGTCGACCTGCTCGATGAAATACGACCCGTCGCCCTGGAACGACTTGTCCTGCCAGATGGCATCGTTGGTGCGCCGGTTGAAGAGGGTCGCGGTCACGCGAATGACGATGATGTACTCCTCGGCATTCAGGTCTTGGTTGAAGGAAAACGGCTTGTTGGTGAACTCGACGATGCGCCCGTCGAGGATGGCGTCGGCGCCATCCTCGGACACCACCTTGAGGGTATTGTCGCTGACCAGGTTGTCGATGATCTGCTCGGTCACCGAGATCTCGAGATTGGGCTCGGCGGTCTCGTTCTCGAAAAACGGCACGTGGATGGACTTGATGTCCTTGGCCGTGCGCGACGTGGTGCTGTAGCCGCACGAAAGCGCGCACGCCGCGGCCAGCGAGGCGGCCAACGCCGCGCTACGTCGTCGTCTCGACTTCGGTCTCATCGCCGATGTTGAAGCTCTTCATGCGGTAGCGGAGCTTGTCGCGCTTTACGTTGAGCAGGCGCGCGGTCTTGCTTTGGTTCCAGCCGGACTCCTCCGACGCCTTGACGATGAGCGCGCGCTCGAAGTCGCCCACCAGTGCTTCGAAGTCCACGCCTTCCTGCGGCAGCGGCGCCGAGAGAATCGCGTCGATGCGGCGGCCGAGGCTGCCTTCGTCCGAGCGCTGGGTGGCGAAGGGCAGCATCTCACGCTTCATCACGGGCCCATTTTCCAACAACACCACGCGCTCGATGACGTTCTTGAGCTCGCGGATGTTCCCCGGCCACGGGTACGACAGCAAGGCGTGGCGAGCGTCGTCCGCGATGGTGTTAAAGTTCTTGTTGAACTTGGTATTGAACATATTGATGAAGTAATTCACGAACTTCAGCAGGTCTTCTTTGCGCTCCCGCAGCGGCGGAATGTACAGCGGCACCACCTTCAAGCGATAGAAGAGGTCGGCGCGGAAACGCCCTTCCTCCACTTCTCTTTGCAGGTCGCGGTTGGTGGCGCTGATGACGCGCACGCTGACATGGATGTCGGAGGTACCGCCCAGGCGGCGGAACTCCATACGCTCCAAGACGCGCAAAAGCTTCACCTGGATGGTAAGGCTCATCTCGCCGATTTCGTCCAGGAACAAGCTGCCGCGGTTGGCCAACTCCAACAGCCCCTGCTTCTGATTCTTGGCGTCGGTAAACGCCCCCTTCTCGTAGCCGAACAGCTCGCTTTCCAGCAATTGCTCGGGGAGGCTCGCGCAGTTGATATCCATGAACGGCTTGTTGGCGCGATTCGAGTAGCGGTGAATCAACCGCGCTACCATCTCTTTGCCCACGCCGCTCTCCCCTTCGATCAAGACGGTGGTGGTGTCGCTCTTGGCGACTTGCTGGACGATGTCGTAGACGCGTTTCATCGCACCGGTTTCGCCCAAGATGTAGTCGAAGCCGACGTCGGGGTCCATCTGGCGCTTGAGCTCGAGCACCTCGCGGTTCAAGCGCTCGCTGTCGAGGCCCTTGCGAATCACCATCAGGAGCTGCTCGAGGTTGATGGGCTTCGACACGAAGTCGTAGGCGCCGTTTTTCATCGCCATGACCGCGGTCTCGATGTCACCGAAGGCGGTGATCATGACGACACCGATCTCCGGGAACACTTCCTTGATGCGGCGCAGCACCTCGAGCCCGTCCATGTCGGGGAGCTTCAGGTCGAGCAGGACGAGGTCGGGCACCACGGCGCGCGCCTTCTCGATGGCCTCGGCACCCGTGCGCGCGGTGACGGCTTCGTAGCCCTCCTGCTTCAGCGTCTTTTCAAGAAAGAAGCGGATCGTGTCCTGGTCATCCACTAACAGGATGACCGATTTCACGGGAGTCTCCATGGTGCACCTGCTTCACGGGTAAATAGACGGCGAACGTCGTTCCGACGCCGTACTCGCTGTCCACGGCGATGTAGCCGCCGTGACGCTCGATGATGCTGTGCGTGACGTAAAGCCCCAGGCCCGTCCCACCCGTCTTTTTGGAGAAGAACGGTTCGAAGACGCGTTGTCTGTCTTCTTCGGTGAGCCCCAACCCGTTGTCGCGCACGCGGATGATAGCAAAATCCCCCACCGCGTCAAACACAACGTCGCTCGCCTTGTGTGAAAACGACAGCGCCACCGTGACCGACGAATCCGCGGGACTGGCCTCGATGGCGTTCTTGAGCAAGTTGATGATGACCTGCGTCATGCGGTCCGCATCGACCACGATGGTGCGCGGCTCGGCGGGAAAGTCGGTCGTCACCGTGACCGCTTTGCGCTTCGCCAAATCCGCCATGCTGGCGATGCTGCTGTCGATTAGGTCCTCGAGCGTGGTCTCTTGGTAAATGAGGTCGCTCACGCGCACCACCGACATCAAGTCGCCGATCAGGCGGTCGATGCGTTTGACCTCTTCCAGGATGAATTCGATGTTGTCGCGCTGGCTGTCGGCCACCTGCCCCGCGCGCTGCAAATATTGGATGCCCGCGGCGATGCCGGTGAGCGGATTACGAATTTCGTGCGCGATGCTGGACGACAGCCGCCCCAGCGCCGCCAGCTTGTCGAGGTGGGTAATCTGCTCCTCCATGCGTTTCTGGCGGGTGATGTCGCTGAACACCGCGAGCGCCCCTTGGGGCTCCTTGCGCTCGTCGAGCAGCAGCATGGTGTTCAAGACGACCGGATCCTTGCCACCGTCTTTCTTGATCAGCCACGCCTCTTGCTGGTAGCCGCGGCGTCCGGTGCGCACGGTGCGAATGATGGGATTCTCCCCGGTGCTGGTAAGACTGTCGGCAAACAGGTCCTGCGCGCGCAACTGGCGCAGCTCGGCCTGGTTGAATCCGGTGATCTCTTCCGCGAGCGCGTTGGCGAACAGCACCCGTCCCCGCTCGTCCACGGTGATGAGGCCGTTCATCATCGAGTTGATGACATTGTCGCGGAAGCTCTCTTCCTGCTGCAGCTCGGCGAACAGGCGGTTGTTCTCCAGCATCGTGCTCAATTGCACCGCCAGCGTTTCCACCGACACCAAGTCGACGCGCGACAGCGACGCCGCTTTGAATCCGTCGGTGACCCCCACCACCCCCAACACGGGAATGCGGTCGCACGCCGCGCAGCGAAAGCCGTGCTCGATCGACACTGCTTCGCGCTTCACTTGCGTCATGTGCAAAACACAATTCTCGCGCGTCTCGCACCCTTGTGTGGCACCGCTCTTCACCAGCGGCACGATCAGGTACGAGCTCATGGTACTGTCGCGGAACAACGGCGCGCCGGCGGGACTTCCCACCGGGTGCATCTCCGGGTCGCGGATCAGGACCGATTGGTGCATCTGCACAGATTTGCGCAGCAAACCATCGAGGTCATTGAGCCCCACGTGCAACTGCGAATGCACGTGGCCCTCGGGGGTATCGCGGAACACGTACAAGTTGAACGCCTCGACGTCGGCGTGAAAGATGCCGACGAAAAGCTCGCGGTAGCCGAGTCCCTTGGAGAGAAAATTGATGACCGCGTCGACGACCTTCGATTCGTCCAGCGACGAGACCAGGGTCAGCCCGATCTCCTTGATGCTGAGAAGCTGGATGTTCTTTTCGACCAGCTGGAAGTTCTTGCGCTCGAGCTCGGTGGCGATCTCTTTCAAGGCCTTGTAAACCGCCGCGTCGACGTCGCCGGGACGCACGTGGGTGAGCTCGCCGATGGCATCGCCGTGTACCTTGCGGATGCTCTCCAGGACGCGCTCGTAGCGGTCGCGAACCCAGATGGATTCGCGCGACGCGTAGGCGCTGGCGACCACCACCGCCAACGGCACCAACACCCACCACGGGAGCAGCTCCGCCAAGACGGCGAACATGCCGGCCAGTGCGGCGATCGCGACTAAAAAACGCCGGCGAGGGATGTAGGCGGCGATTCTCATGCGGTTACGAGCCCCTCCCGGCTTCGCGAAAAGATCAGCGGCTGGCGGCCACGGGTGGGCCGAGCTGCCAGCGCGATGGAGTGTAGACCAAGCCCCACTTGGGGTGAAGTCCGCGACCCAAGCTGGTGCCGGTGTCGGACTCCTCCACGTCGATGGCGATACAGTGGTCGAGCACGTCGAACCATTCTTCGACGGCCGAGATCCACATGGAGAGATAGTACCGGTTCGGCTGCAGCACCAGCGTGTCGATGACGAGGTCGATGCTGCCCACCCCCGGCTCGAGCTCGGGGATGTAGTAACCCGCCTGCCACGTGCTCACCGTCGTGATGCGTGTCCCCAGATCCGAGTGAATGGCGAGCGCGATATCGGGGTTTTTCATGCGCTCGTTCACTTTGTAATGAAAACGTACGCGAATGGGCTCGCCGGAGCGAAACACCGAGGTCGGCTCGCCCCGCTCGTCCAAAAAATCGACGCGGGTGAAGCGCATCATGCCGTTGCCGCCGCGATTGGCCACCTTCTCCAAGTCGTAACCGGAGCGCTGCGCGTCGGAGAATGTGGCCAGGTAGGACGCGATCACCTGTTGCGTGGGGCCGTCGGCGCGCAGCTTGCCGCCGTCGATCCAGATGGTCCGCGGGCACAAATTCTCGATCGCCGCCATGTTGTGCGACACGAAGATCACCGTGCGGCCGCCCGAGCGCAGCTCGTCCATGGCGGTCAGACACTTCTTCTGAAAGTCGGCGTCGCCCACCGCCAGCACTTCGTCCACGAACAGCACGTCGGGGTCCATGTGCGCCGCCACGGCGAAACCCAAGCGCAGGCGCATACCCGACGAGAAGCGCTTGATGGGCGTGTCGATGAACTTTTCCACGCCGGCGAAGTGGATGATCTGATCGATGCGTTGGTCGATCTCCTTTTTGCGCATGCCGAGAATGGAGCCGTTCAAGTAGATGTTCTCGCGGCCGGTGAGCTCGTCGTGAAACCCGGTACCTACTTCGATGAGCGAGGCCACGCGGCCTTTGACGTGAATCTTGCCCGAGGTCGGATAGGTGATCTTGGACAGCAGCTTGAGGGTCGTGCTCTTCCCCGCACCGTTGCGTCCAATGAGTCCCACCACCTCGCCCTGGTCGACTTTGAAGTTAAGGTCGTTCACCGCCAGAATGGTTTGCTCCTCGCGCCGCTCGCGCTTGCGAAACATGCCGGTGATCACCTCGCGCAGCATGGTCTCGTGGCGCAGCGACCCCAGACGGTAGCGCTTGGTCAGGTGTTCGACATGGATGGCTTCGCCCACGACACGGCTCCTAGATCAAATCCGCGAACGATCGTTCGGTTCGATAAAAATATACGCTGGCGATGATGAACAATACGGCCGTCGCCCCCACGGCGATGCCCAGTTCGCCCCAGGGGATGGTGCGTGTGGGGAGCACGCTGGCGCGAAACGCGTCCAAGATGCCCGCCAGCGGGTGGAGATAGCGCAGTGCACTCAGACGCTCGGGCACCGCACTGGTGGGATACGCCACCGGCGAAAGGAACAGCATGGCCTGCATGAAAAACGGAATGGTGTACTTGATGTCGCGGAACTTGACGTTCAACGCCGCAAACAACATGCCCACCGCGGTGGTGAACATTACCAACGGCAAGAGCAGCACCGGCCACAGCAAGAGCTCCGCGGTGAACGGGATGTGGAAATAGATCATGAGTGCCACCAACATAACCGACGCCACGGCGAAGTCGACAATGCCGGACAGCGCCGACGAAGCAGGAATGATGGCGCGCGGGAAGTACACCTTGCTGATGAGCCCGGTATTCTGAATCAGGCTGTTCCCCGCCAGCGGCACCGCGTACTGGAAATATGTCCAGGGCACCAGCGTGGCATAGCTGAATATCGGGTACGGCACGCCTTCGGTGTCGACCTTGGCGACGCGTCCGAAAATGAACGAAAACACGACCATCAAGAAAAACGGCTGCAGGATGGCCCACGACGCACCCAGCACCGTCTGCTTGTAGCGGATCTTGACGTCGCGCCACACCAAGAAGAAGAACAGCTCGCGGTAGCGGACGAATTCGGAGAGCCATTCGATGGCTGCGGTCATACCACCACCTTGCGCCCGTAGAACGCCTCGGCACGGCGCGCGGGGGCGTTGCACTCCATCGCGCGCAGGCGCATGAGTCCGGCGAAGGTCTCGGCGTCGAACCAGCGCTTGCCGCGCTGCGTGCCGAAGCACTCCATCAGAATCGCGATCTTCTCGTCGGCGTGGCGCTCTTCCAAGTGCACGAAGACGTTGGGGGTACCCAGGTCGCCGTCCCACTTGGGGACCTCGTACTCCAGCACCAGGTGGTTGCGGAACGTGTTCCAGGTGAGCTCGCACACCACACGATGGTCCTGGTGCAGGTCGGCGCGGGTGTGCGTGAAGATCACGTCCGGTTGGACGCGCGATTTGAGCTCCTCGAAGTAGGTCTTGATCTTGGTGTGCTCGCCGGGGAAAAAGCCGTCGCGGAATTGGTGCAGCTCGACCGTCTTGGCGCCCGCGCGCGCGAGAAAGCGCGCCGCCGAGGCCTTGGCCTCGTTCGCGCGATCGCCCACCGCACTGAACACCACCCAGTGCACCTTGAGTCCCGGGTTGGTGTCGGCGAGCTTGAGCACCGTACCGCCGCAGCCGATCTCGATGTCGTCGCTGTGCGCGCCGAGGCACAAAACCGACTGCACTGCTGTGAGACCGAGTGTGTTCATCCCCGCGTCATCCTTGCTGCCGCTTGGGCGACCACAGCTCCCAGGGAGCGGTCCCGTGCGTGTACATACTATCGAGCGACTGCCGCTCCTTGAACGTGTCCATGCTGACGAAGAATCCGTCGTAGCGGTACGCGCCCAACAGCTGCTTGTCGATCAGGCGCTCGAACGGTTTTTCCACCAGCTCTTCGCCGTTTTTCATGTAGTCGAAGATGTCGCGGCGCAGCACGAAATATCCGCCGTTGATGAACACCTCCGACTGCGACACGTGGGTGATGCGCTTGACCGAGCGGCCGCCGTCGAACGACACCATGTGGAAGCTCTGGCTGGGGCGCACGGCGAGGAAGCTCGCGACGCGCTTGTTCTTTGCGAAGTCCTGGATCATCTCCGGCAGCGGCAGGTCGGTGAGGTTGTCGCTGTAGTTGGCCAGAAACATCTCGTCGTTCTCGACGTATTTGCGCACCGCTTGCAGCCGGCCGCCGATGTTGGTGTTCACGCCGGTGTCGACGAACGAAATCTTCCAATCGTGAATGTCGCTGTTGGCGAGGTCGACCTTGCCGTTGTCGGACAGCGTGAAGTCGTTCGACAGGCACTCGTCGTAGTTCAAGAAGTAGTTCTTGATGACGTCGGCCTTGTAACCCAGGCACAAGACGAACTCCTTGTGGCCGAAATGGGCGTAATACTTCATCACGTGCCACAAGATGGGCCGGTAGCCGATGGGCACCATGGGCTTGGGAATTTCATCCGAGTATTCGCGGATGCGCATCCCCTGCCCGCCGCAAAACAAAACCACTTTCATG
>JAICFA010000003.1 GCA_025923935.1 Candidatus Krumholzibacteriia bacterium | reverse complement strand
TGATCTTCTTGGTGTGCGTGGCGAGAGCGGCGGTTTGCGGCCGCGGCTTCACGGTTCCATCTAGCAGACCGTCGAGGGTGGTAACCAGCAACTCGGCACCGATGCCCGCGAGCCGGTCGAACAACGATCCCGCGGTGTCGGAGTCTGCGATCGGGGTTTCGGCCTGCAACAAGATGTCGCCGGTGTCCACGCCCTCATCGATGTGCATGGTGGTGCACCCGGTCACGGCATCGCCCGCGAGAATCGCCGCCTGAATGGGAGACACGCCGCGATACTTGGGGAGCAGCGACGCGTGTACGTTGATGCAACCGTGCTTCGGCAAATCGAGAAGGTCACGGCGCAGAATCAAACCGAACGCTACCACGACGATGATGTCCGGCTGGAGCTCGGCGATTCTTTTCACTCCCTCCGCGTACGTTTCCTTCGACATCTGCACGGTAGGAATGTCGAGGTCAAGCGCGCGCTGCCGCACCGGTGTGGGAGACACTTCTCTTCCCCGCCCGCGCGGGCGGTCGGGCTGGCTCACCACGAGTTGGGGGGCAAAGCGTTTCGATTCGACCAGTGCGTCCAACGACGGCACGGCGAAGTCCGGGCTCCCCATGAACACGACGGAGGTACGGCGACGGCTCATCGTCCCACCGCGTACACCACGACCACGTCGCTCGCGTTCACCACGCGGGCCCGAAGCTCCCCCGTTCGCGCCAACGATGCGGCGGCGTCGTCCAACAGTGGATAATGCAGTACGTACGCCGGACCCGGCAAGGTACCGAGCGCGGGAAGCTCGCGCACGCCGCGGCCGGTGAAGTACTGGCTCACCTCGAACTGCGACGAATAGATGGGCGTCGCTGGTGGCAGCGATCGCACCGTGTCCCAGACCGCGGCGTCCGTCCAGCGCGGGCTAGCGAACTGCGCCGGCTCGCGGTGCGCCGCCCAGGCGTGGGCGACCGCATAGCCCGCGAGCATCACGAAGGAAAGCGCCAGCGCCGCCGCCAAAAGTCGCATCTCGCCCCGCCACCGATGCACAAATCTCACCGGGGCGGCGGCAGCGACCGCGAGTACGACCAAAACGAACACCGGCGCCATCATGCGAACGTCGAAGTTCACTTCGAAGTCGAAGAACCACATCGTCACCAGGATGAAACCCAGGTACGACGCGACGCACATGACGACGAGCACGAGAAAGCTGCGCAGCACGGGATCGGGTGGAACTTTCGGGGCGGCGCGGCGCCATGCGATCACGAGCAATGCGACCACCAATAGCATCCACACCGTGCGCACGCGCAGGTTGAACCAGTTCGGCAAGAGCCATTGCGACGTGGCGTCTACGCCGGCGCGAATTTGCTCCACGTCTATGCCGTGGGGTTGAAAGGGACGGTCGTGGGTGTGGCGCGTGGCCAGTACGTTGCGCGCGAACCAAATCCCCGTGGGCAGGCCGGCGACCGCACCGAACAGCAACACTCCCTGCAGCGCTCGCAGCGGTCGCGCGCGCCATTCCCAAATGACCAACGCTGCTGCCGCGCCGGCGATGAACGCCACTCCGGCGTAGCGCGCGAGCGCACTCAGACCGAGGCAAACGCCCGCGACGGCGAGGTCGGTCAACCGATCGCTCTCCGCGTAGTCCAACAGCTTCAAGAGTCCGGCGAGAATCAAGGGGATGAAGATGGTCTCGCTCCACGCCATGAGATGGTTGTGGACGACCGACGGCGCCAATGCCACCGCCAGCATGGCCGCGATGGGCGCCAAGCTCGCGCGTCGCACCACATCTCGCACCGATATGCCCACCAACCAAATGGTGGCGAAGAACGCGAATGCATTGACGACGCGAACCGCGTTCGTGGTCGACAGCCCGAGGGTGATCGGCACCGCCACCACCATGCTATAGAGAGGCGGCCAGTGCGTGATGAATTCCAACGCACCCGATTCGCCGACATCGGCATAGCCGTGACCGTGTGCGATGTTCTCCGCGCCGCGCACGTAGCGGAGCGAATCGCGCGACAGGCCCGGGCCGTGGTGAGTGCCGTATAAGACCAGAAGTGCGCCGAAGATGGGAGTGAGAAGAAAAACGAACGTTCCGCGACTCGGCGCGTTCACGAGGCGTATTTCTCCGCGATCTTCTTGAGCTTGGGTTTCAGCAGCGTGCGCTCTCCCATGGACAGGTAATCGATGAACAATTTGCCATCGAGGTGGTCGATCTCGTGCTGGATCACGCGCGCGAACATGGCGTCGACCTCGATTTCGTGCGGCTTCCCCGCGACGTCTTGGTAGCGCACGCGGACGCGCTCGGGCCGCGTCACGTCGCCGCGAATGCCGGGAATGCTCAAGCAGCCTTCTTCGAACACCCAGTTCTCCGGCGACCGCTCCAGGATCTCGGGGTTGACCATGACGATGGGTTCGGCCTCGTTGTCGTCGGGGTCCTCCATTTGCAACGCCACGAGTAAGCGCTTCTCGAGGCCCACTTGCGGCCCCGCCAACCCGACACCGGCGGCCTCGTACATGGTGTCGATCATCGCCTCCGCTTCCGCGCGCAGCTGTGGGTCGAAGTCGTGAACCTCGGAAGCACGCTTGCGTAGGATGGGATCGCCGTAATATCGCAGCTGCAGCTTCATCGTCCCGGTCAACCGCTCGCTAACTTTCGCGCGCCACCACACCGGTCACGGCGTTGCGCATCATCTCGACTTTGACACCGTCCGCGATCTCCACCACCACGACATCGTCGCGCAAGCCGGCGATGGAGCCGTACAAACCGCTGGCAGTGACCACGCGGTCGCCCTTCTTGAGCGCGCTGATCATCTTCTGCATCTCTTTCTGGCGCTTCTGCTGCGGCCGGATGAGCAGGAAATAGAAAATCGCCAGCATGCCGACCAGGGGCAAGAGCATCGAGATCGGGCTCGGGCCGCCCCCGCTCGGGTCGGCGGGCATCATCGCGAACAGCGTGGCATTCAAAGAGGTCCTCCTTGGTTAAGTTTCGACTCCGGCGCGCGCCGCCGACTCGCGGTCGCCGCGCGTAAATCGTTCGACGAAGGCGTTGCGCCATGCGTCGAATTGGCCGGCGACGATGGCGGCGCGTGCGGCGCGCATGACGTCGGCGTAGAAAAACAAATTGTGCGACGTGGCCAGCATCGGCCCCAGCATCTCGTTGGACAGGAACAAATGCCGCAGGTAGGCGCGCGTGTGGCGCTGGCAGGCGATGCAGCCGCACTCGCCGTCGAGCGGTACCAGGTCGTTCGCGTACGCGGCGTTGCGCAGCACCACTTTGCCGTCGCGCGAGAACACCGTTCCGTTGCGGGCGTTGCGCGTCGGCAAGACACAGTCGAGCATGTCGACGCCGCGTGCGACCGCGTCGATCAAGTCCAGCGGTGTGCCCATGCCCATCAAATAGCGCGGGCGATTAATGGGTAGCAGAGCCGTAGTCGCCTCGGCCAGATCCCACGTGGTGTCTTTGGACTCGCCCACCGACAAACCGCCGAGGGCGTAGCCGGGGAAATCCATCGCGGCGAGTTCGGTCGCGGAGCGAGTGCGCAGATCGGAGTATTCTGCACCCTGCACGATGCCGAATACCACCTGTTCGTACCCGTAGCGATTGAAACGCGTGCCGACGGCTCGCAAGCCGCGCGCGGCCCACTTGGTGGTCAGATCAACCGAGCGCTCCGCATCGCGGCGCGCGGACGGAATGCCGCCGAAGGAATCGAAGCTCATCACAATGTCGGCGCCGATGCGCGCTTGGTATTCCATCACGGCTTCGGGCGTGAATTGGTGCAATGAGCCGTCGATGTGCGAGCGAAAGGTGACCCCGTCGTCGCCCACGCGCATCAGCGACGCGAGACTGAACACTTGGTAGCCACCGCTGTCGGTGAGCATCGCACCGTCCCAGCCGACAAATTGGTGCAGTCCGCCCGCACGCGCGATCAAGTCGACGCCGGGGCGAAGATAGAGATGATAGGCATTGCCCAGAATAAGGCGCGCCCCCGTGTCCCACACGTCGCGTGCGGTCACACCCTTGACCGCACCCTGGGTCCCCACCGGCATGAACACCGGTGTTTCGATGCGGCCGTGATCGGTGGTGAGAATGCCCGCGCGCGCGCCCTGCGAGTGTGCCTCGACTGAAAAACCGAACGGCATGGCGTTACTGTACCACGCGCGCGACGAAAGCCGCTACCCGGGCGGACTTAGCCCTTGGTGGTGTCGGCCGGCGGAGTCGTGGGTGGCGTCGTGGGCGGTGTTTTGGGCTGCTCCGCGGGCGGCGTTTTGGGCGGTTCTTTCTTCTTACCGATTCCTTCCAAAAGCCCCTTCACCGTCTCGGTCGCCTTCTTGTTGAGGTCTTGCTTGCCCTGCTGCACCAGACCTTGCTGCAACCGCGCCTGAATGGCGTTGCTATCCACGCCGACGGCGGGCTTCATGATCGCACCGGTGAGCTTCAGCGGAACTTCGAAGCGTCCATTGGAGTTGAGCAAGAACTTTGCGGCCGGAATTTCGGCGATGAGATCGTTCGTGAGCTTCTGCGACAGTGTCAGCGTGGTGTTCAAGTCGAGCGTCTTGTCGAACGAAAACCAACCGTCGCCCACCAGCGAAAAATCGTTGGACGCCAGCTTCAAATCTGCCGTGCTGATCTTGCCGCCTTGAATGGCGATCTTGCCGGCGAGATTCTCGAACATGGTCTTGTTGGTGCCGAAGAGGGTCGGGTTCTTCTTCTTGATGTTGGCAATGACAGTCGGCGGCACCAAGGGACTGGCCGCGAAGCCGTTGAACAACTGCTCGGTCAGGTTGGTGTTCAACAAGGCGCCTTCCAACACCACTGCGCCACCACGGCCGGTTAGCGTCTTTTGCAGCGCTTCCCACGTCTTGCCGTGACCGGCCAAATCGATGTCGCCGCTGATTCGTCCCGCCACCGCTTCTGCCAGCGCGGGACTCTTGTAGCGGAAGTATTCGGTCAAATTGACTTTGTCGACTTTCGCCTTCACATCAAACTTGGATTCTTTGGGACGGAATACGCCGGTGCCGCTGATGCTCCCCGCCATCGCGTTGGCGGAGAAGTGATCGATGAAGGCTTGCTCGGGTGTGGCGCGCACGACCGCTTCGGCATCCTTATAGTCGATGTTGGCGGCGATACCGCTACCCGACGTGATGGTAATGTTGTTCTCCATCACCTTGGGTGCCTTCTGACTGCTCGTGCCCTTGACGGTGACGTTGCGAAACACTTCCTCGCGCGGCATCGGCTTGGCACCGGCGGCCGGCGCTTGCACATCGGCGCGATAGATCTCCGGTGAGGTCACGGTGTACGCAGCAGCCATCGGCGCGAACGAAGTGACTTCCGCGTTCACCTTGAAATTGCTTTTGCCGATGGCGAAGGTCGCGTTGGGAATGCTCGCGGTTTTGCCGCTGAAGGTGATGGTGGCATTGCCGCCGCTGATCGGCTTGGGGACGTTGGTCACCTTGGCGCCGAAGTTCGACACGGTGGCGCTACCCGTGATGTTGGGCGGGGTTTGGGGCGGCCCGGAGCGCGAGATGCGCACGTTGACCTTGGCGTCGCCGGTAGGCGGCGAGGCGGCCATCGCCGGCAGCAATTCCTGCAACGGGGCCAGCGACGTCGCCGCATCGATGGCGATACTCATCGACTCGCGGCCCTTGAAGGGCACGATCTTGCCGGATCCATTCGCCTTGATGGTGTGCACGACGAGATCGATGTCGGAAAGCTCGATTCCCTCGTTGGGTGCACCCTGCGGACGGAATGTTCCCTTGAAATTTGCTTTGGCGGGAACCCCCGCTTTTTTCACCAGCTGCGCGGGCACTTCATAGCTCGCGTTGGTCGCGTCCACGTCGCCTTGAAACGGAAGTCCGGCCATGTTGCCGTCGAAGGTGACGCGACCGTTTACGTCGCCGCCCAACTTGGGCGCGGGCTTGGACGGATCCTTGGGCGCCAATTTCACGTTGTCCAGCGGAACCGGCCCGGCGCTCAGTTGGCCTTTTACGTTCGCGCCGGCGTAGACCTGGCTCGAGTCGCCCAGCAAGTTGAACGGTCCGCCGCTCGCTTCCAGCTTGATGTTGGATTCTTTGGCGCCGAAGGCGGCGATGTCGGCCGTGAGTGCCTCCAGGCGCGCTTCTCCGAGTTTCCCCTCGAGCGATGCCTTCGCAGAAAGTGTTCCTTCTTGCGCCGGCTTCTTGCGTTCACCCGGTTTGGGCGGCGCAAACGCTTGCAACTCGGCGAAGGTCACGTCGTCCAGCTCGAACGACGCCGATAACGGCGCCTGCGCCATCGCCTCGGGCGTGTTTTGTTTCCCGATCGGACCCACTTTGGCGTCCAGCTTCACATCTTGCTCGTCGCCGAAGACCGCGGCCGCGAGTGTTGCCTTCATCTCCGAGTCGAAGCCCACGTTCTCCGCTTCGAAATCGATGTCCTTGATGGTGCGGTCGAAACCGGTAGTGCGATCGATGTAATGCACCGTGCCGTCTTTGATATCCGCGAAGCCGAGCGCGAACGCGGCCTGCTCCTTGGGCGCGGAGGTTGGCGGCGTGCTACCCGCCGGCCCGGCCGGCGATACTCCCGACGCTTGTTCGATCATGCTGGTGAAGTTGAAACGCTTGGCGTCGAGCTTGACCACGGTGATGTTGGGCTCGACCAGGACGAAACGCCCCACTTCGACCTGCTTACGCAGGAGCGGAAGGAGCTTCACATTGATGCGCACGTCTTTGGCGGTCACGAAGGGCTGGTTGGAAACCGCGGGGTCATCGGAGATGACGACGTCGGACACGCGCGCCCCCACCGGCGGCCACCACGACACGCCCACCTCGCCGATGGTGATGTCGCGGCCCGTGGTCGCTTTCGCGCGGGCGAGCAGATCGCCCTTGCGGCTGTTGATGATCTTGTCGAGATTCGCGCCGACGATGACGATGGCAATGACGATGACCGCCACGACCACGCCTGCGATAATGAGAAGCTTCTTTTTCATTTCCAACTCCCGCGGGTAAGTCGAGGGGAAGTTAGCAGGATGCGCGCCGGGCGTCGAGAATACTTATGGGACGATGAGCATGGCGTCCCCATAGCTGTAGAAGCGGTACTGCCGAGCCACTGCCTCATTATATAGAGCCAACGCGCGCTCGGTTCGTACGAATGCGCACACCAGCATGAAGAGCGACGAGCGCGGCAGATGGAAGTTGGTGATGAGCCCGTCGATGGCATGAAACTCGAATCCCGGGTAAATGAACAGGTCGGTCTCTCCGCGACGATCCTCGAAGGGTGTCTGCAACCACCCGCGCTGGGCGGCGGTCTCGAGAACGCGCGTGGTGGTGGTACCCACCGCAATCACGCGCCGCCCGTCTCCCTTCGCGTCTGCAACCGCACGCAATGTGTCCGCATCGATCTCGAACACTTCGCTGGCTAGGCGGTTATCCTCCACGATTGAATGCGGCAGCGGCTGAAACGTTCCCGGACCCACGTGCAGCACGAGCTCGCGCACATCGACGCCGCACTGCTTGATGGCATCGACCAACGGGTCATCGAAGTGAAGTCCCGCGGTGGGCGCCGCCACCGAGCCGCGTTCGCGCGCGAAGACGGTTTGGTAGCGGTCGCGATCGCTGTGGGCATCGGCGCGCTGAATGTACGGTGGCAGCGGAACGTGTCCCGTCTTCTCGAGGAGTTCGTCGACGGTAGTGGCGCCCGTCTCGAGGGCGAAGCGCGCGTTGCGCTCGTTCTCACGATGCTGATAGCAAATGGTCGCTTCCCCAACGTGCAGCACGTCGCCCACCTTGAGCTTTCGCATCGGGCGTGCCCACGCATCGAACTCGCGTTCGCCGTGCGCACGAACGAAGAACACCTCGAATTCCAGGCCGTCTTTGTCGCGGCGCGCGCGCAGCCGCGCGGGCACCACACGGGTGCGATTCACCACCAGCACGTCGCCGGCGCGCAGCCATTCGGGGAGATCGCGGAACGCTGCATGATGGGGCGGGTCATCGCCAACGCGCGAGCCTACCAGCAAGCGGCTGGCGGCACGTTCGGGCGCAGGCTCCTGCGCAATAAGGGACTCGGGCAAGTAGTACGAGAAATCGTCGACGAGCAAAGCGTGTTTCAACTTTCGGGGGTGCGCTCCAGGATACACGAAGTCGCGTGATTTTTCGCGTCCATCGTTGTCTCACCAGAAGACCATCCGCCGGAAAGCCAGCCGGATACCTGGGAGGACATCGATGAAACTTCAGGCGATACACGCGTTGCTAGTCATTGCCAGTCTGACGGGGACCACCGCGTCACAGGCCATCGAGCCCGAGCTCGATGCCACCTTTGGAATCGGCGGGCGGGCTCATTCCAGTACTCAGCCGGGCTACGCCGACGCGCCCAACGCGTTCATGATCCAGCCGGACGGCAGGCTGCTGGCCGCCGGCGTCGCTGATGGACCCGCTGGTTGGTTCATCGCCATGGCGCGTCATCTTTCCGACGGCAGCCCCGACCCGAGCTTCGGCGCTGGTGGCGTGATCAGCACGCGCTGGCAATTCCGCGATCAGGCGAATGCGGTGGCGCTGCAGAGCGACGGCAAGATCGTGGTCGCCGGCATGCAAATGGTATCGAATGGAACCAGCGATCAAGTTCCCTCCATCTATCGCTTCAACGCGGACGGGTCCATCGACAGCCTGTTCGCTCTCGACGGCGCCCGAGTGGGCCGCTGGGATCCAGTTTCGAGCGGAGAAATGTCGGCTGTGGCCGTCCTCCCCGACGGCAAGATCCTCGCGGCGGGCCGCTGCAACGCCAACATCAACGGCGGCGTCAACGGCCTCGGCTTCCGCCGCTTGCTGTCGGACGGTTCGCCGGATCCTTCGTACGGCATGAACGGCACCCTGCGCTTCGAAATGCCGCTCCTGTCGATCTTGTTCACTCGCCCCGCGGTCGACTTCACGCCCGATTTCGGCGCGATGATCGCAACGACCGTGTTCCGCAACGGCCGCGTGGAATTCATCGTGATGCAGGTCGACGGTGACGGAGATGTGGTTCCGATCGGCGGGGCCAACCTGCTCTTCCCCGAAGTCCCCATCGACAACCACCATCTCAAGCTGGTGCGTCGCGACGACGGGAGCTTCTACGTCGGATGTACCGTGCCGCGGCCCAGTCAACCCAGCTTGAAGAACTTCGGCGTGTTTCGTTTTCTCGCCGACGGCCAACTCGACCCGAACTTCGGCGAAGGCGGCGCGGTGAGCATCCCGGTATCGATCTCTCCCGACGTCTGCTATGCGTTGGCCATTGCACCCGACGGTAAAATTCTCCTCGGCGGAGGGGCGGGCACGGGCGAGGCCGCGCTGGTGCGCCTCAACGCCGACGGCAGCCCGGACGCCGCCTTCGGGGCGAACGGCGTCGCGTCGCCGGACTTGACCTTCACATTCGGCAGCGCATGGGTCACCGACATCGCTTTCGACGCGCAGCAGCGCATGCTCGCCAGCGGATTCGATTTCACGTCGAATCAGGGCGATTTCGTTCTAGCCAGGTTTGGAGCGAGCCCGACGCCGGTCGATGGAAAAGTTCCTTCGCTGCCGAACGTCACCCTTACCTCCTATCCGAACCCAGCCGGCGCAAGCGTGGTCTTCGGCTTCGATCTCCCCGAAGCAGCGCACGCTCACGTAGACATCTTCGACGCGTCCGGGCGTCGAGTTGCCACGCTTACCGAGTCGACTAAGCGAGCAGGATCTCGTGAGATGCACTGGGACGGACGCACTACGGGAGGCAGCGCGGCGCCAAGCGGCGTCTACTTCGCACGCTTGGCGGCGCGCGGTGTTAGCGGCGCAATTCACCGCGGGAGCACGAAGGTAATTCGTCTGAAATAAGAGGAGAAACTAGAAGAGTCGACCTTCCGCTTCGGGCTTGCCGGCTGATCCGGCGAGCCCGAGGTGCGTCAGGGCCAGCGGTGTGGCGATGCGCCCGCGCGGCGTGCGTTGCAAGAATCCCTGTTGGATGAGGAACGGCTCGTAGACATCCTCGAGCGTTTCCGTTTCTTCGCTGACCGCGACCGCGAGCGACTGGATCCCAACCGGCCCGCCGCCAAATTTCTGCACGATCGAGGTGAGAATGCGGCGGTCCATCTCGTCCAGGCCGCGCTCGTCCACGCGCAAGCGCTTGAGCGCGAAGTCCGCCGCTTCGCGGTCGATCGACTTCTTGCCCTGCACTTGGGCAAAGTCGCGCGTGCGCTTGAGCAGGCGGTTGGCGATGCGCGGTGTGCCGCGCGCGCGGCGCGCAATCTCGTCGGCACCGTCGTCCGAGACCTCGATCTCCAGGATTCCCGCCGAGCGCTTGATGATCGTACACAGCTCCTGTGGCGTGTAGAAGTCGAGCCGCATGACTACGCCGAAGCGATCGCGCAGCGGTGCGGTGATCATGCCGGCGCGCGTGGTAGCACCGATCAGGGTGAAGGGCTCGATGTTGAGTGTGTAATGACGCGCATTGGGTCCCTTGTCGACGATGAGCTCGCACTTCAAGGAATCCATCGCTTGGTACATGTGCTCTTCCAAGATGCGTGGCAAACGATGGATCTCGTCGATGAAGACGACCTGATTCTTCTCGATGTGGCTCAGGACACCGAGCAGCTCGGCGGCATTTTGAAATGCCGGCCCCGACGTGATCTTGATGGGCACTTCCAGCTCGTTGGCGACGATGTGCGCCAGTGTAGTCTTCCCCAGACCCGGCGGGCCGTAGAGCAGCACATGGTCGAGCGCCTCGTGCCGCTGCTTGGCGGCGTCGATGAAGACGCGCAGGTTTTCTTTGAGCTCCGTCTGCCCCACGAACTCCTCCAGCTTGCGCGGGCGCAAGAGCGCGTCGCTCTTGGCATCGTCGGGAGAGATAGCGGGGTTGGTGAGTCGGTCGGTCATGTCATCCTCGGCTAGCATACTTTAGCGCATCGCGCACCACGTCTTCGACGGAGCGCTCGCCCTCCGGGCTCCAATCCATCCGGTCCAACACGGCTTCCGCAGACGGCCGCGACATTCCGAGCGACGTCAGCGCGAGGATCACTTCCTCGCGAATCCCGCTCTTCGACGTCGGCGTTATCGGCTCGTCGCTGCTGGCGAAGTCGTCCAGCTTATCGGCCAGCTCCAGGCCGATGCGCTCGGCGGTCTTCTTCCCGATCCCCGGAATCTTCGACAAGAACACCGCGTCGCCCTTTTTGATGGCGGTGACGACGCGCGCGGCCGAGTGCTGCGACAATAACGCCAGCGCGATCTTGGGACCTACGCCCGACACATCGATCAATTTGAGAAACAGCTCGCGATCGTCTCGGTGCAAGAAGCCAAACAGGCTCAAACGATCCTCGCGAACTACCAAATGCGTGTGAAACACGATCTCCGCGTCCGTCGGCGTCAACGCCTCGCGGTCTTTCTCCGGGATTGCCACCTCGAGGCCGATACCACCCACTTCCACCACACAGCGCGGGTGCGCGCTCACCACTCGTCCGCGCAGGCGCGAGATCATTTGCCGTCCCAGTCGCGGCGCTTGAAGGCGTGGCACATGGCGATGGCGAGCGCGTCGGACTCGTCCGCGCGCTCCGGTGTCGTTTGCAGGTTGAGAATCTTCGTCAGCATGAAACTCACTTGCGACTTGTCCGCCGCCCCGTTGCCGGTGACGGACTGCTTTACTTCGCGCGCTGAATATTCGTAGACCGGAATCCCGGCTAGGGTCGCCGCCAAGATGGCGGCACCGCGCGCTTCACCCAGGACGAGTGTACTGCGCGGATTCTTGCTGTAGAAAACATCTTCGATGGCGAAGTGGGTGGGCTCGAGCTCGCGAATCACACGGGCCACACCATCGTAGATCTCTTTCAATCGCTCGTAGCGCGACTGCGTGCGCGACGGCGCGATGGTGCCGGAAGAAACGTAGGCAACCTGGTCGCCGCTGCCGGACACGAGTCCGTAGCCGGTGCAGTTGCTGCCTGGGTCCACGCCGAGAATCCGGTACATCGCCCTCCGGCGCGCCCGGAGCGCGCCCCTTAGCCCTGCTGAAAGACTTCGTCCGGTATGTCGAAGTTTGCGCTGACCTTCTGGACGTCGTCGAGGTCTTCCAGCGCTTCCACCAACGTCAACACTTTGCGCGCGTCGTCACCGGCCAGCTTGACGAGGGTCTTGGGCACTTTCAAGATCTCGATCGAGTCCGCGGGCAGCTTGAGCTTGGACAACGCTTCCGCCACCGCGGACACATCGGTCGGTTCGGTGTAGACCTCGAACACGTCGCCTTCGTCGCTGACGTCGGTGGCCCCCGCGTCCAGTGCCGCCGCCATGAGAGTGTCCTCGTCGGTGTGCTTTTTGTCGATGGTAATCACGCCGCGCGTCTGGAAATTCCACGACACAGAGCCGGTCTCGCCCAAGTTACCGTTGTGCTTGGTGAGCGCGTGGCGAACTTCGCCCACGGTGCGGGTGCGGTTGTCGGTGACGACGTCGATGATGAGTGCGACACCGGCCGGCCCGTACCCTTCGTAGGCGAACTCCTCCAGCGCCTGCCCTTCCAACTCGCCCGCGCCCTTCTTGGCGGCACGCACGATGGTGTCGTTGGGCATGTTGTTTTCTTTGGCGGTCTGGATGGCGAGTCGCAGGCGCGGATTAGCCGCGGGATCGCTCCCGCCGCTGCGCGCCGCGATGGTGATTTCGCGGATCACCTTGGTGTAGACCTTGCTCCGTTGGGCGTCGGTCTTCGCCTTCTTGTGTTTTATTTGTTTCCACTTGGAATGGCCGGCCATGCATGACTCCTGATTTTCCGTCGCGGGTGGCGCTCAGCGGGCGCCCACAAGCGAGGGACTACTAGCGCGTAGTCGCGGTGGACCGAGCGCAGTGGGCTGCTGAGCGACAGGACCCGCGACGCCTACTTGTGTTCCGCCGCCACGTGCGCCTTGTGATCGGCGATGATCTTCTCCGCGATTTCGCGCGGCACTTCTTCATAGTGAGAGAATTCGCGGGAGTGCGAGCCCCGTCCCTGCGTCATGGAGCGCAGATGGGTCGAGTATTTGTAGAGCTCGGCCATGGGCACTTGCGCATTGATCACGGCGAAGCGTCCCTGGTTCTCCGTACCCGAGATTTTTCCGCGACGGCCGCTCAGGTCGCCCATGACGTCGCCCATGTATTCGTCGGGCACTTTCACTTGCAAATTGACGATGGGCTCTAGCAGCACGGGGTTGGCCTTTTCGACCGCGGCCTTGAACGCGAGTGAGCCGGCCGTCTTGAACGCTTGCTCGGACGAATCGACGGTGTGATAGCTGCCGTCGAAGATGGTCGCCTTGACGTCGACCATCGGGTAGCCGGCGATGACACCCATTTCCATCGTCGCTACGACGCCCTTTTCCACCGCCGGAATGAATTTGCCCGGCACGACGCCACCCACCACACCGTCCACGAACTCGAACTGCTTGCCGCGCGTAAGGGGCTCGATCTTGAGCCACACGTCGCCGAATTGTCCGCGGCCGCCGGTCTGCTTCTTGTGGCGTCCCTGTGCTTCGGCCGCGCGGCGAATGGTCTCGCGATACGGAATGCGCGGCTTCTCGAGTGCCACACTCACACCGAAGCGCTCCTTCAGGCGATGGACGATGATCTCCAGGTGCAATTCGCCCTGGCCTGCGATCAATGTCTGGTGCGTCTCCGCGCTGGGCGTCACCTCGAAGGTCGGGTCTTCGTCCATGATGCGATGCAGGCCCGTTCCCATCTTTTCGTCGTCACCCTTGGCCACCGGCAGGATGGCGGAGTTGATGGACGGCTTGGGAAGTGTGGTGGGTTTGATGACGGTGCCGTTCGACTTGGCACCCAGCGTGTCGCGCACCTTCGTCACTTTGAGCTTCACGAGTGCGCCGATGTCGCCCGCCTGGAGCTTGTCGGCATCCTGCCGGTTCTTTCCCTCCAGCACGAACAGACCGCCCAGCCGCTCGGCCGTGCTGCGTGAGGTGTTGTGCACGTCGCTGCCGGGGGTCAGGGTGCCGTGGTACACGCGCACGACCAGCATGTCGCCGACGTGCGGATCGGAGATATTCTTGAACACGTACGCGAGTGGGGCGCCTCCCGCCTCGATCTTGATCTCCTTGCCGTCGGTGGTGACGGTCTTGCCGGTGTCGGCGCCCGGCATGTACTTCACGATGGCGTCGAGGATCAACGACGCACCCATGTTGTGCGCGGGCGAGGCGACCAACACGGGAAAAACCTGCGCCCCTTTCACACCGGCCGCGAGGCCAGTACGAAACTCCTCTTCGGTGAGGGACTCGGTCTCCAAATACTTCTCCATTAACGACTCGTCGGATTCGGCGGCGGCTTCCATCAGCTCGCGCCGCGCCGCGTTGACCTTGTCTTTCAAGTCGGCGGGAATGTCGATGGGCTTGGCGGCTCCCTTGCCGTCTTTCTCGAGCTCGTAGGCCTTCATATCGACCAGATCGACCACGCCGCGGAACTTGTCGCCGCTGCCGATGGGTATCTGGAGCGCATGCACACCGCCGCCGAAGTGCTCGTGCAGCTGCGAAAGCGCGTTTTCGAAATTGGCGTGCTCTTTGTCCATGCGGCTGACGACGAAGATGGCGGGAAGCTCGCGATCGCGAATGAAGTTCCACGCCCGGTCGGTGCCGACTTCCACGCCGGCGTCGGCGCGCAGTGCTACGACCACGCCTTCGACCACATCGAGCCCGAGCAGCACGTCGCCGACAAAGTCTTCGTAGCCGGGCGTGTCGACGATATTGATCTTGGTGCCGGCGTGCTCCAACTGCGCCACGCCGGAATGGATGGAAATGCCCCGCGCGGTCTCCTCGGAGTCGTAATCCATCGTGGTGTTCTTGTCTTCGACGCGGCCCAGACGCGGAATCGCGCCCGCGGTGTACAGCAAGGACTCGGACAGCGTGGTCTTGCCGCACGCCTGGTGTCCGACCACTGCGACGTTGCGAATCTGGGACGCCGGAAACTGCTTCACGATGAGCCTCCTCCTATTCCGATTCCTCTCGAGAGAACGGCTGCAACCTTAATGTAGGCTTTGGGTTGGGCATTCTATCACCCGTGAATGCGCTCTGTCAAACCTCCACAGCTCCTACCCCATCGCACCGGTCATCTCCCCCACCACCGTCGCAATCGCGTACAGGATCCACAACACCACCGCCGTGACGATCGCCTGGCCGCGCGTCATGCCGAAGATTCGCTGGAGACCCATCACTACCAATACCAAGCTCCATATCGCAAAGAACTCGAAGCTCCCCAAGATGCCGCGGGCCACGGCACTGTCGGGTGCGAGCGCGCGCAGGCTCAGGCCGATGCGGGCGTCTTCCGGCCCCTCGATGTTATCCAGCCCGCGCATGCGCACGATAATGCAGGTGATGAGCTGCCCCATCATCCCCACGATGCCGGTGAAGAAGGAGAGGGTGAGGTATTTCTTGAAGCTGGCGGCGCGCGACGCCATCGCCACCGTCACATACGAAATACCGGCCACAATGAAGGTGATGACGAACATACCCACCGGTGCGAGCAGCACCCAGACGAAGCCGAACTTCTGGATCATCGCGACCTGCTGGTCGATCTGCTCGCTCGTCATCTCGGTGCTCGCTTGCAGGACCGCGGTCTGAATGGGCATGGCAAACCAGGTGATGATGGCGTAGAAGACCGAACCGACGAGCCAAGGCTGTACCCAGCTCACCCGTCCGTCGCGAATGTCGTCGAACACGCGCTGGGGCGAGGTGAATATCCAGACCAAGCGCTTCAAAGCGTTCATGGCAGACCTCCTAGTCGGTTTGAACGACGCGCCAGAACTCGCGCGCGATGGTACTCCAGTCGTGCGCGGCGGCCACCGCCACCGCGGCACCTTCCAATTGCGCGCGCGCACCCGGGTCGCGCCGCGCGGCCACAAAAACCTCGCACGCCTTGGCCATGGCGTTGGCGTCGTCCGCGATCGCCACCACCGCCGGGGCTCCGTTTTCTGAGCGCGCGTAGCGCGCGACTTCCGGCGAGAATGCGGTGGCCACGGTGGGCACACCGACGGCGAGATACTCGTACAGCTTGTTGGGATTGACGGCCGCGGTGAGCTCGCTCTTGCGAAACGGAATCAATCCCACGGTGAAATCGAGGAGAACGTCGGGCACGCGCTCGTGCGGCACGGCCGGACGGTGGCGAACGTTCTTGAGGGTCAGCAACGCGGCCAGGTCCATGTCCACCCCACCCATCACCGGCCCCACCAGCTCGAACGACCACAGCGGCCGCGCGCGCGCGAGTGCCGCGATGAGCGCGAAGTCGAACCAGGGCGCGATGGCACCCAAGTAGCCGATGCGGACCGCATCGCCCGCGGCGTGATGGTCCGGTTTGGCGGCGGCACTGCGAAACGCCGCAAAATCGACGCCGTTACCGACGACGTGCACGCCAGCGTCGGATGCGCGCGCCGCCACCGCATCCGCGCGCAAGCGCTCCGCACTCACCACCACCGCATCGGCCGCGCGAAACAGGCCGTCGCGATACGCGCGCGCCCACGCCGGCGCACCGGGAAAATCGCTGTGCGCGTCGTTGCAGTCGTACACCAGTCGGCGCGGCGCCAGCGATTGCGCCACGTGCAGCGCGTAGATGTTGGAGACGACGAAGGTGCTGGCCTTGGGATCGACGTTCGCAAGCGCCAGCAGCCGGCGCGCACGCCCGAGTGCGCGCGCATCGATCGCGTTGCGAATACTCCCCACGTCGAGGAGGGCGCGCAGCGGTCCGCGCCCAGGAATCGATTTGACCAGGGGAATGGTGGCGGCATGGATGCCGTCGACGGAGCGCAAGTCATGGCGGTTCGCACGCCCGCGCACATACGGCTCGAAAAAGACGACCTCGACTCCCTGCGGCCGCCGCAGCACGAGGTGCTGCTTGCGCGTGCGCAAGTAATCCCACTTAATCTCGGCAAACCAAACCACGTTCATGCGTGTTCGTGAGCAAGGCGCGCAACGCGCGTTGCGCGCACTCTACCACGCCGGCGAATTTGCCCCAACAGAAGAGATGTGGCCGACTCTCGCCGCGTTCCCCTAGAATCCCGCCCATGGTCCGAACCCCGTCTGTCGCCTTCGTCATCGATGATCTCGGTCACGGCGGCGCCCAGAAACAGCTGGTGATGCTCGCGAGCGCGCTGCGTCCGCATGTGGACGTGCGAGTCTATGTGCTTTCCTCGATCGAGAACCCGCACGGATCGGCGCTGAAGGGACGCGGAATCCCGGTGACCGTGTTGCAGCGCCGTTCTGGTTTCGACGTGGCACGCTTGCACGCCCTCACCCGTGCGCTCGCCGCCGACGGCGTGGACATCGTCCACGGCTTCCTGGACGCGTCGAACGTGTACGCCTTTGTGTCCGCGCGCCGACTGCACAAACCGGCGGTGTTGTCGCTGCAGAGCGACCGCTTGCGATTGACGGGTGTGCGCGCGCGGGTGTTGGGATGGATGCACCGTCGCAGCGAGGCGGTCGTCGTGAATTCGATGGCCGGCAGAGACTATCTGATCGACAGTGTGGGGGTCGCGCGAGCGCGCGTGCACGTGGTGCGCAACATCGCGGAAGCTCACGAGGTTGCCGCACCGGCAAATCCTCCCATCGTGGGGTGTGTCGGGCGGCTGGTTGCGATCAAGCGCTTCGACTTGGCCGTTTCCGCGTTCCCTCTGGTGCGCACCGCTGTTCCCGGCGCGCGCCTGCAGATCGTGGGTGACGGACCGCTGCACCACGACCTGCGCGCCTTGTGCGAGCACCTCCACCTCGGCGACGCCGTCGACTTTACCGGCGCTGTCGACGATGCCACCGCGCACATCGCGCGCATGTCGTGCCTCGTGCTCCCCTCCACCTTCGAGGGATTGCCCAACGCCGTGCTGGAAGCACTCGCTTGCGGGGTTCCGGTGGTGGCCTGCGCCGTCGGCGATGTCGCGTCCATCGTGGCCGATGGATCGACGGGTGTCGTGGTGCCCGACGCAACTCCCGATTCACTTGCCGCAGGCATCGTGCGCGCGCTTACGGATTCGGCGTTGCGCACGCGCGCGCGCGACGAAGGGCCGCGCGCGATCCGCGAGCGATTCTCCCCCGACGAGCCGGTTGCCGTCCTGCGCTCGCTCTACCAGAGCCTACTAGACAAATAAAACGGGCGCCGCCGCTCGAAGCGACAGCGCCCGTCTTTTTGGAGAATGGGAATGCGTTCTATTGGGTTTCGCGTGTACGCACGTGCCCGGCGTGGACGCTAGCTGTCCTCGCGCTCGAGCTGCTCCTTCATCTCCCGAATCTCACGCTTGAGGTCGTTGATCTCCTGGCGCAGCTGGTCGCGGTCGACGCGCATCTGTGCGCGCGGCGCGCGGCCGTGCCACTGGAAATTGCCGGGCCCGCCGCCGCTGTGGAACGAGAATTCCTGCTCGTCCATGGTCGCCTTGAGCGACTGCGTCTTGCCCTTGCGCACCACCGTGATGGTGAAGTCATCGCCCTCGTCGAAGTCGCGCACCGCTTCGCGCAGGTCGCGGACGTCGGTTACCGTGGCGTCGCCGATCTTGGTAATGACATCGCCCGCTTTCACACCCGCGGCGGACGCGACCGACTCGTCCTCTACGCCCAGCACCAGCACCCCTTCCTTGGCGCCGAAGTACGACGACAAGTCGTCGTCCTTCTCGAGCTCGTGCGCATCGATACCCAGGCGCGGTCCGCCGATCATGCTGAACGCGCGGTGCATGTCGCCCATTCCGTGGATTTGCACGTCGGGCGTGTTGAAGTACCACGATTCGTTCTCGTTGTCGTTGCGCTCGCCGATGGTGAGCGTCAGCGCCTTGGTCTTGCCGTCGCGCACGACCTCCATCTTGGCCTGCGACCCGGGCTGATAGGCACTCACCGCGTCGCGCAGCTCGGCGGGCGAATCCACGTCCTTGCCGCCGAACGAAATCACGACGTCGCCCTCTTCCACGCCGGCTTCAGCCGCCGGGCTGTCGTCCTGGACGCCGCTGACCAAGACACCCTTGCTGACCTCCATATCGAGGCCTTGGCGGACGTCTTCCGTCAGCTCCTGCATGTAAACTCCGATGTAACCCGACTTTTTCTCGGTAACTTCCTTGGGGGTCTTGGCTGCTTTCTTATCCTTGGCGGGGGCATCGGCCGCGCTCAGGGCGACCACTGCCGCCACCGCCACCACGGCCAGCCCCACTCGTGCTATGTGGGTCCTCATATCGTCCTTCCTCCCAGTCTGCGTTCGCAATCTCTCGACGTCGTCAGGCGAGCGGCGTCGTTGTGGCTTGTTGTACGCAGGAATTGGCGGGCGGGTTCCCGCGGAACGGGCGCCAAGGGTTGCCGGACCGGGGGCTTAGGCGGTCTTTTCGGTCTTCAACAGGCGGCCAACGACCAGCCCCATCGCGACCGGAATCCAGAGCGGGTAGCGAAACGGCATGCTCAAGAAGGCGGCGCTCAGGCCGATGGAGAGCGCGGAGAGTGCGGTGTAATAGGACAGCGCGCGCATCCAGGCCGGCTGGGACGCCCAGCGCTGCCGCGCGCCGGCGATGGCGTCACGAACGCCCGACCCGATGATTCCCAAAAACCAGAAGAACCCCAGGATCCCGGTCGCCGTTAGGATTTCGACGTAGGTGTTGTGGACGACGATGCGCACGAACAGCTGCGACGCGGAGCCGGTAAGGAAGTTGCCCAACCCCACACCCGTCAACGGATGGTCCAAGAACATCTCCCACGCCGTTCGCAACGCGAGCATGCGCGTGTAAACCGACCAGTCTTGCGTCGTGTTTTCGAACGCCGAGGACAGACCCGTGAGACGGGCAAAGTAGTAGCGCGGGGCTAGTGCAACTCCGGCGGCGAGAACTAGTGCGGCGACGGCGAACGAGCGCCTGCTGCGCACTTCGTAGATGACCATCCCCACCAACACCGCCGTCATCGACACGATCGCACCGCGGGAGAAGGTTGCGAACACGGCGACGACCAGTGCGATCGTCCCCAGAATGAAAACGACGCGGGCGATGCGGTTCTGGCAGTGCCGCAGCGCGAAGAATCCCAGGGGCACCGCGGTGCACATGTACGCGGCCGCCTTGTTGGGGTCGACATGGGCACCGGTGAAACGCATCACGCGCACGCCGGAGATGAAGTTCTCGCCCGCGCTTTCGAAGCCGGTCGCGACAGCGAGCATCCCCAGGACGATCGTGCACACCGCACCCGCGAAGACCACGTAGGCGGTGGTGCGAAGTTGCTCCGGCGTGCGAACGAGATGGACGGTGAGCAGGATGACGATGAGCACCTTGAGAAACGCTCCCAGCTCGAGGAGCGAGGCAGCCATGTCGTGCGCAAGCACCGTGGAGTTCAAAGCGGCCAGAATGAACAAGCCGACCGACACCCAGAAGAACGTGCCGGGCAGGCGAAGCGAACTCCCCCGCACCAATTCGAGCAGAACCGATCCCACCACGATACCGAGCAGTGGAGCGGCGAGGTTCACCGGAAGGAAGAGTCCAACCCCGGAGTACACATAGAAGAGAAGACCCCACAGCCCCCACCGGGGCCGGACGAATGCGACCGCACCAGCCACCAGGGCCACAACCGCGATCGCTCCCAGGCGGGCAAACTTTATGTAGCCGAAAAAATGGAGCGCGACGAAGAGGAGGACGGGCAAGAGCGCGACGCCGAAATGCGTCGCGCGGTCGCGCATGGCGGAGGTGCTCACGGCGTCTTGACGCGACGGCGTCGCACGCGACTCAAGTCTTCGGTCACCGGCTCCAGCAGGCGCCGAACGTCGGCGGACTTCCCGCGGTTCTCCCGCCACGCGGTCGAAAACATCGCCACGCAGGAGCTCCAGGCCATCCCCGCGAGGAATCCTACCAGCACGAAGAGCTTGCGTTTGGGCCGGCTGCGAATCGACGGCGGGGCCGCCGGGTCCAACACCTGTACCACGGGCGTGTCGCGCGCCTCTTCAATGCGCGCCTTCTCGTATTCGCTCACCAGCATCGTGTAAACGGTGGTCTGCACTTCGACCGCGCGCTTCAAGCGAATGTACTTGAGCGCCACGTCGGGAACGTCCGCGAGCGCGGGGATGTACGACCGCACCATATCCAGGTCGGCGGCGCCCTCACCGTTGGACTTCAGCTTCCCGATCTGTCTGACGACCTCGTTGTACTCGTTCTGCTTACGTAGGTACTCCTCCGAGCTCTTGGAGGTGTAGTGCGACATGATGCGCATCTCGGTCTCCAGCGCGATCGCACGCGCGGACAGTGACGTCACGATGTCCATGGCCGAGCGCAGTTGCTCGTCGAGATCGACGGTGTCGAACTTCTCCTGGAATTCCTTGAGGTCGGTTTCGGCTTCGGCGAGTAGCTTCTCGCGCTCCGTGACCTGCGTTTCAACGAAGGCACGCGTACGACCCGCGCGCGTCACCTTGAGGCCGCGCGTCGTCTCGTCGATGAGCTCGATCATGCGGTTGGCGATCGCAGCCGAACGCTCGGGGTCGCGGTCCTCGAAGGTTACGATCAGGATTCCGTTTTCGAGCAGCGTGAATCCCATGTGCGAGTGCAGCTCATCGAGGCACTCCTCGATGTGATCGCAGCGGTAGAGATTCTTGAGATCGAATTCGTTGATGACCTTCTCGCCTACGCTGCGGCTCTTGACCATCTCGATGTAGATGGTCTCGGGGGCAGCACCGGTTGCGATGGGACCGAGGAGCGGCGCGGACAGCTGCTGCATGACCTCGGCGTACATCGGTAGCGCCATGGTCGGCTCGGGAGGAAAGATGGATGTGCGCGCCGTATACCACGACGGCAGCACGAAGCTCACGGCTCCCAACACGATCGCGGACGCCAGCGCGCCCACGATGATGAACCTCCGCCAAGCAATCAGCGTTTGAAAGAAAAACAGCATGAGGGTTGAAGTTTACTTCTCGATCAAGCGTCCGCGCGCGCCGCGCTCACCCGCGGCCGCCGGCAGCGCTCCGACGCCCCCGGTCTCGAAGCCGCGCGACGGAGTGGCGCGCGTGCTGGCCGCTTTTTCCCACACCGCCTGGCGGCCCCCCGCCACGAAGCGCACCATGGCGGCCAACGCCGCCCAGTTGACCATGGTGAAGTAGAACGGCACGTACAACGCGCGGGGAACACTCGGGCGGCGCCGCACGGCCCAACCGGCCGCGGCCGCCACGTAGCACAACAGCTGGAGGGCCAGAAACAGCGCGTAGCCGGTGCTGCGACTGGCCAACGCCATGCTCGACGCCAGCAATACCAGCAGGAACGCACCCACGCTCCAGCGCAGCAGCTTGTGGCTCACGAACTGCCACAGGCGCACGCCGCGAATGCGCGGCCGCAAGCGCGAGAATCCGGTAATGCCGCGCAGCACGATGCGCACCTTGCGCCCGAATTCTTCTTCCCAATGCTCGGCGGAGCACTCGATCGCGATGGCGCGCGGCTCGTACACCACGCCGTAGCCTTGGTTGGCCACGTCGAAGGGAATCTGGAAGTCGTTGGCGACGTCGGGGTAGATCTCGCGCACCAGCTCGTGGCGCGCCGCGAAGATGGAGCCGTTCGCCACCAGCACGCTCTCCAACCGGCTTTCGAGCACCTTCACCCGCGACTCGTAGCGCCAATACAGGCTCTCGCCCTGGCCAACCGTGCTCTCGTCGCGCACGTACTTGAGCTCGCCCACCACACAACCCACACTCGTCGCGCGAAAGTGATCGATCAAACACGCGATCGCGTCGGCGCCGAACAACGAGTTGGCGTCGGTGAAGACGATGATGTCTTCGCTCCGCTCGCGCACGACATCGTTCAGCACCGTGCTTTTGCCGCGGCGCACCGGCCAGCGCAACAGCTCGACACCGTGGTCCTGGTACGCGGACGCAATGGCGTCGGTGCGGTCGGTCGAGCCGTCGCTCGCCACCACGATGGCCATGCGGCCGTCGTAGCGCAGCCCCAGACTGTTTTCGATCTTGTCGCGGAGAACCGCTTCTTCGTTGTGGGCGGAAATGACGAGGCACACCGAGGGCGACAATGCAGAGGCGTCCGGCGTGGCACGGCGCCGCATCCGTCCCAGCAAAGCCAGGAGCAGCGGATAACCGGCGTAGACGTAGACGAGGAGGCCGAGGCTAAGCCAGAACAGCAATTGCCACATTGATCGTCAACTCCCTCGGACGGGATCCTTTGGATGCAAGCTCCGCGACACCGCGGTTCACGGGTTCGCGCCTCATGGAGTCGATATCAATGGCTCTTCGCTGACCTCTTGGGTTGGGGGGCGAAATTGATAGTACCACAGCCGTCTTTTGGCCACCAACGCCATTTCGTGGACACCCCGTCCCCGGGTGGCTCACGGCTCACCATAACTCACGCAGCGAAATTACCGAAACACCATCTTCGGCAAAGCCAATCCACAAACGGTCGCCGTCGACGGCGAGGTCGGCGACATGGGCGCCGCCGAGTCCATCGCCCGCTGTGAGCCAGCGCACACTCTTGGCACCCCACAGCGCCACGCCTTCGGTGGTACCGACGATGAAGCGCCCCTCGGCGTCGAACGACAACGCGCGCATGCGACCGCGCAGGGCACCCGGACCGGACGCACTCCAGTCGCGTCCCGGCTTCCAGGCGCGCTTCGCTTCGTCGAAGGCGTACAGGTCGGTCTCGGTCGCCGCCACCCACACCCCACCCGGCGAGCGCGCAACATCGACCACCGCGGCGGCACTGTCGATGCCGGCGTAATGCCGCCAGCGCCCGTCTTCGCTGCGATAGAGTCGGCCGTCGCGCAGCGACCACGCGCTTTCGTCCGCGGCGTGTATTTCGTCGACGCGAGCACCGCTGGCGCGCGCCATGCGCAGCCACAGTCCGCCGTCGTAGCGGTACAGCGCTCCCGATGCGGTGCCCACCCACACCCCGCGCCCATCCGCGACCAGCGCGGTGAATGACGGGTCCGGCTCCGCCACATCGGGGTGGGCGTCGGCCCATCCATCGGCCGCGCGGTGGCGAACACTCCAGCGGCCCGCGGTCCACACCTCGCCCACGGGCGACAGCGCGATGGCGCGTACGTCGCTCGGTGCGTCGTCCGTCGTGAACGTGCGCGCCGCGGCGTCGGCGCGTACCAGCTGCCCATCGCACACGAACCAGGCGGTACCCGTTCCGTCGGCAGCGATCGACTCCACGCGCGCCGCCGGCAATCCCACGGGCAGTACCACACGCAAGGCACCCCCGCGATTCACCGCCAGCACGCGGCCATCGCTCGACCCCACGAACGCGCCGGCGCCATCGGCGACCACCACCGTCCAGCGCGCTGCGCGATCCGATTCCGGCGGCGTTACGCGCGTCCACTTACTTCCACGCCGCGCGTAGATCCAGCCGTCGCCCACGGCCCACAAGGTGCCGTCGCTGCCCGCCGAGATCGCGATGGCGTCGCGCAGCCGCACGTCGGGCGGCGACTTCACTTCCGCCGCGTGCGCGCCGTCGAAGCGAAATACGCCGTGATTCGCGACCAGCAAGTAGAACGTTTTTCGATCGGCGGGCGCGAGTGCCCGCACTTCGCCGCGCGGAATACCCGCGCCGGCTTGGAAGGAGACGAACACGGTGTCGCGCACTTGCGCGCACAATCCCATCGACGTCGCGAAGTAGCGCGTCCCATCGGCGCGATCGGCAACGGCGAACACCTTGTCGTCGAGCAGCGAATCGCGCCGCGTGATGGCGTAGCCGCGCCCGCGCGTAATGATGCCGGCGCCGCGCCCCGACGTCGCGAGGAGCACGTCACCGTTCGCACCCACGCCCAGTCCCGCGATGCGCGCGAGCGGGACTTTCTTGAGAGGTCCGGGTGCAGCCGGCACGAACACGCGCGACTCGATGGTACCGTCCTTCCCACGGCGAAACATGGCCAGCCCCGCGTCGGTGCCAACGAACACGCTGTCACCCTTGGCCGCGATGGCGCGAACCGATGTCGACGGCAGCTTCTCCCCCGCCACTTCGTGGGCGAGGACGGTGCCGTTACGAATATCGACGAGATAGAGCCCGGCCGCCGTTCCCACCCACAGCAGGTTGCCGGTATGGCACAGCGCACGTACCGCCGGCATGGGTCCGACGTGCCAGACGTCGCGCAGCGCGGTGGCCGTCGGGGAGGCCCAAAGCGTGGCGGAGGCGCCGAGCACCAATGCGGCGACCGCCGCGCCCCCCGCAGAATTCCGTTTTCGCGCGCGCAGCTGCTCGGATAGCCTCGGGTGTCCCTGTGGCGATGCGCAGGGTCGCGTGCAAAATATGCGAGTCAGTTTCATAGCCAACCCCATGGCCGGGCGCGGTAGGACGCGAACCACCGTCGAGCGCTATGCCCGTGCGGTACGTGGCGATACCCAATTCCTTTGGACGCAAGGACCGGGCCACGCGAGCGAGCTAGCACGGCAGGCGGCGGCCGATTCGGACGTGGTTTGCGCGGTGGGCGGCGACGGGACCGTGAGCGAAGTCGTCAACGGGCTCATGCCCCACCCGGTCCCGTTGGTGGTCGTCCCCAGCGGCTCGGGCAACGACTTCGCGTCCTTGGTGGAATGTCCCCGTACGCCGGAAGAGCTCGCCGAGGTGGTGGCGCGCGGCGCGGGCTTTCGTCTCGACGTCCTCGACTGCGGCGACCGCTACTGTGCCAACAGCATCGGCATCGGCTTCGAAGCACTCGTTACCTATCACAGTCTGTCGATCCGGCGTGTGCGCGGACTCGCGCTGTATCTGCTCGCGGTGGGAAAAGCTCTCGCGCAGTACGAATCCAATCGCTTCTCGTTGGAGCTCTTTGATGGGGATCTCGTTGCGGAGCCGGTTGGCGCGCCCGATGGCAACCGTCGCATCGACGGCGAATTTCTACTCGTGTCGATCGGCAACGGCCCGCGCGCCGGCGGCGGTTTCTACATCAACCCGCGCGCCGTCGCCGACGACGGCCACCTCGACGTGTGCACCGCCGATCGCATGCCGCGCCTGCGCATGCTGTCGCTCTTGCCCAGCACCATTCGCGGTCGCCACGCCGGCAAGCGCGGTATCGGCCTTCATACCGCCGCACGCGTTCGCGTCACCGCCTCGCACCCCTTTCCCATTCACATCGACGGCGAATACCTCGGCCGTCGCGACAGGCCCCTCGACGTCAAGGTGCTGCCCCGCGCCCTCCCCGTCCTGTCACGCCCCGGCGGCCGCGTCCGTCTCATGCACGAGATGGAACCCATCATCAAAAACTACTAGGCCTCTGTGATCGATCCCTCGACGCGATTTTCGGCGCTCGACTACAACACGAATTTGCGATTCATCGAGCGCCGGTATGAGCGGAGAGGGACGATCGCAGAGGCCGAGGTTATCTCCGCGCGGAGAGGGACGATTACAGGGCCGAGGTTAGCGAGCAGGAGAGGGACGATCGCAGAAACCGAGGTTACGGCGCGCGGTCCGGCTGCACGCGCTGCGCCGACGAGCTCGCGGCACCGGCGCCGTAGCCGCGCGGTGGCGAGAGCCGGAAGCCGATCCAGCCGCTTACACCGTGGCGGGCGCCGTCGAAGACCGTGTCGTGCGCGATGCGCGCGCGATCTTCGTCGCTCCACGGTCCGAGGAAGAGGTCGAGGACGCGCTCGCTGTCGAGCACGAAGTCGATGTGGGCGCGGTCGACGTATTCGCGCATCCGGCCCTCGCGCATGGCCTGGTACGCTTCCCCGTTGACCTTGCCGTCCAGGTTGACGACGCGGCGGTCGGAGAGATATCCGATGGCACCGCCCTGGAACACGCCGATGGTCTCCGACGCCTCGGTGTGCGTCGCGACCCAGCGCGCCGCATCGTAGAAGCCGTACACCGGCACGGTGCGGAAGGCACTGGTGTAGCTCATGAACAACAACGCAGAGGCATACACCCCGCTGGCCGCGAGGGCGACGCGGCGCACGCCGAGCGAATGGCGGCGCGCCCACGCGATGATGTCGTCGACCGCCAAGCCGGCGAACACCATGCCGACGAAATACAGCGGATAGTAATAGCGCAGGAAAAAGAACACGCCGAACACGTACGTGGAATACGCCACGATCATCATCACGCAGAACAGGAGCAAGAAGTCGAGCTCGCGCATCTCCGGCCGGTTGCGGCGGCGGCGCCACCACCACGCCGCGGAAGACCCCAGCAGAATCACGCCGATGATATTCGCCGCGGTCTCGCCGCCGTGCATGCCTTCCGACATCTTGCGCACGCCGCGGAACACGGGGTGCACGGCGGGAATCACCTTGAGTGTCTTGAGCGAGCGCTCGAAGTGCTGGGCCATGAAGCCGGCGCTGGGCTCGCGGTCCGTGGACGATCCCAAATCGAAGAAGGGCGCATAGGCGATGGCCAGCGTGCGCGTCGCGCGCCCGCTCTCGGAGAGGGGCGAGCCCACCGACGCGATGCCGTAAATGGCCCACGGCAGACACACGATGATCCCAGCCGCCAGCGCGGTGGCGACATTACTGCGCCACGGCAGTGCCGCGCCTTCGCCGCGCATGCGTCCGCGGGCCACCAACAAATAATCCAGGCCCAGGGCGAGTGCCAAGAATCCCAGGTCGACGCGCGCCAGCATGGCGAAGCCAAGCAGTGCCCCCAGCGCAAGAAACGTGCGGCGCGACGGCGCGCTCGCCGAGCGCACGCGGTGGAGATAGAAGTCGACGGCAAGCGCGCACGAAAACAGCGACAGTGCGGTCTCGAGCCCGTTGGCGGCTTGTCGAATGACGATGGGAGAGAACGCCCACGCGCCGGCGACGATCAACGCGGCCGCCTCGCTGGCGCGGCGCGCCACCAGCCGATAAAGAATGAACGCGGTGGCGACGGTGATGAGCGCCGAGAAAATCAGCGCGAGATGAATCGGAAGGGTAGGACTGTCCCCGGCAATCCAGTACAGCGGCACCAGCACACCAACGTAGAGCGGCTGAAAGCCGTTGGTGGCGTGGATGCCGTCGAACGTGGCACCTTCACCGTGCGCGATGTTGCGCGCAATCTGGAAGGCATAAAAGCTATCGTCGTAGAGGAAGCCGTTGCGCGCGAGCGTGCCGAAATCCTGTAAGGCAATCGCCAGATGCACTGCCGCCGCCGCCGCCAAGACGACGAAAAGGCCGGGGCTAATTTTTCTCAAGGGGACGTTACCAGTTGTTACTAGGTATTACCTCTCAGGGAAATACGGTGATTTATCGAGTCTCATGCTACCCCCGCGTTCCCCGGGGTGTCAATCTCGGCCTGCTCGCCATGTGTAACTCATCCGGTTTCACCGCGTTAGGACTTGCTTTCGCGAAGTCTCGGCATGCGCTATGGTGACCGGCCATGACCCGACCGGCGGCGGCATCCTTGTGAGCAATCACACCACCCGGCTCGTGCTGGCGTATGCCGCGATGTGCCTTATTTGGGGCTCCACCTGGATGGGGATCAAGATCGGCCTTCGGGGAGCGCCGCCGTTGACGAGCATCGCCGTCCGCATGGCGATCGCCACGACCGCGGTGTGGCTCATTGTGCGCGCGCTGCGCGTCCCCATCCCGCGCGAGGGCCATTTCGTGAAGTTGGGTGTGGCACTCGGCATGTTTCACATCGTGCTGCCGTATTCGCTGGTTTACTTCGGCGAGCAGCGCATTCCCTCGGGGCAAGCGGCCGTGCTGTACGCCACTATGCCGCTCATCGTCGCACTGATCGCGCGCGTCGCTCTCAACGATCCGCTGACACCGCGCAAGCTGTTGGGGATCGCGATCGGCATTGGCGGTGTCGCCGTTATCTTCGCGGACAGCTGGCGCGCCGGGGCTGCGTCCGGCGGCAGCGAGCACGCGGCCGGTGTCGCGTGCGTGCTGGGGAGTGTGTGCGCCGCGTCGATTGGCTCGGTGGCCACCAAGAAATGGAACCGCGGCTATCACCCGGTGGTATCGCTGTTGATTCCGTTCGCGACCGGGGCGGTGGCGGCGGGGGTGGGTGCGCTGATTTCCGAGAACGCCAATCCCCTCGAGTTCAACCGCACGACGTGGCTCTCGATCATCTATCTCGCGCTGGCCGGATCGGTGGGTGCGTTTTCGCTCTTTTTCTACGCGATCAAACACCTCGACGTCACCGTGATCTCGTACCAAACCTTCATTATTCCCGTGATCGCGGTGTTGTTCGGCGTATGGCTGTTGGGCGAAACTGTCTCACCGCGGCTCGGTGTGGGCGCCGCGCTCATCTTGGCGGGCATCGCAGTCGCCACGTGGTGGCCGCCGGCGCGCAAGCCGAGCCGGGCGCACCCGTGACCAACGAGCTCGCACAGGCGGTCGAGATGCTACGCGGCGCGCAGCGCATCGTGGTGACAACGGGCGCGGGCATGTCGAAGGAAAGTGGGATTCCGACGTTTCGCGACGCGCCCAATGCCCTGTGGGCGAACTACGATCCGCAAGCGCTGGCCACGCGCGACGGATTTCGTCGCGATCCCGCGTTGGTGTGGCGCTGGTACGCCGACCGGCGTGCGATGATCGCGCAGGCCCAGCCGCACGCGGGGCACGTAGCACTCGCGCAGTGGGAGGCACGCGCGCACACCTTCGTCGTGCTCACGCAGAACATCGACGGCCTGCACGCGGCGGCGGGATCGAAGCACGTGATCGAGCTGCACGGGAATATTTTTCGCTACAAGTGCTTCGACCGCGACCATCCTGCGCGCGAGCCGTTCGCAAGCGGCGAAACACCGCCGCATTGTGCCTGCGGCTCGCTGCTTCGCCCCGACGTGGTGTGGTTCGGCGAGATGCTGCAACCCGCGCATCTCGACGCCGCCTACCATGCACTCGCCCACTGCGACGTGCTCTTGGTCGTGGGAACGTCCGGGCTCGTCTACCCCGCTGCGGGCTTCGCGGCCGAAGCAAAGGCGGCGGGGGCGCACGTCGTCGAAATCAACCCCGAGCCCACGCCGCTGTCAGAGTTGGCGGACGTGTTCGTCCCGGGTGGCGCGATGTCGGTATTGCCCGCACTGGCGGCCCAAATCCGTTGACCGCGGCGCGCTTGCCGTGATACTTCTTGTTGTGCACACCCCCCGAGTTTCAAGGTAGTCGCTTGATTCGATTCCCCATCCCGATCATCGCCGGTGTTCTCTTGGCCGCGCTGTTGGCACCGATCGCGCGCGCGCAGACCATCGTGACGCGCTTCGATGCGCAGAACGCGATCTCGCCCAACGGCGACGGTACCCAGGACGAATCCCGCATCCGCTACCGGCTTTCGGCCGCGGCGGAGGCATCGCTCATCGTGTATGCGGCCGACTCGATCACACCGGTGCGGACATTGAAAGCGCTGGGCCCGGAGGGGACGGCGGAGCAGGAGTATTTTTGGGACGGCCGGCGCGACAATGATTCGTTGGTGCCCGAGGGCATGTACCTCGTGACGCTGTACGCGAGCACCGGCGCAAACCCCGATTCGGTGTCGTCGCTCCCCATCTTTGTCGACGTCACCGCTCCCTCGATTCACATCCTGAGCGTGCTCCCCAATCCCTATGCACCCGGTGCACCCAGCGCGGCCCAATCGGTCAATGTTTCGTTCACCGTGGCCAATGCATCGCCGGTGGTCACAGGGCGTGTTCCCGACGAACTGCGCAGCGAATTTTTTGCACCGGGCGGCGCGCGGGTGACACCGGTTTCGCTCATCACCTCACCACCATTCGCAGGTCAGAACGGTAATTATGTGCTGACCTGGAACGCGACCGCCGAAACCACTCCACCCGCAGACGGAGAATTCGCGGTGAAGCTGACGCTGGCGGACGTGGCTGGCCTCGTCGACACCACGAGGTATCATTTCGACGTCGACACGCGCCCGCCTAGCGTGACAATCACCAGTCTTGCAGAGAATGTTTCGGTCGCCGTGGTTCCCGACAGTTTGCACGGGTTTGCCTTCGACCGTAACGGCGTGGATTCGCTCGCGGTTCGCTATGCGACGAATCGCCCCTACCAGCTTGTAACGGGGGCGACGGTTATCGACGATGAGCTGCGCTTTGCGATCCCGCTGGCGGATTCGTTCACGACGCAGGGCCTGCACTCGGTTGAGTTTCGCGCGACCGATAGCTTCGGCCGGCCCGCGACGTACGTGTTCAACTTCACCTTCGACCTCACCTCGCCGCCACCACCCACCCTGGACCCGGCGCCGAGCACCTGGAACACCAGCCGGTATCCGCTCTCCGGACACGCGAGCGACGGGGGCGACAACGGCTCCTTCGTACGCGTGTACCGCAACGGTGCCTTGGTGGATTCGGTGTCGACGGTGATCGCCGACGACTTCGCGCTCGACCTCGAGTTGTTGCCCGGCCGCAACGAGATCTACGCCACGCTGCGCGACGGCGCGATGAACGTGAGCCCGCGCTCCAACACCTTGACGATCAACTTCGACACCGGCGCGGGGTTGTTTACGCGGGCACCATTCCGCCCGGGCGACGCTTTCGACGTCAATGCCACCCGCACCGCCAGCCGCTGCACGCTGCGCGTTTTCGACATGACGGGTCAAATTGTGAAGATTCTCGAGGACAACTCGGCCCGGCAATACTATGCGTTTCCTTGGGACGGGGTGAACGGCAGCGGCATCGACGTGAAAAAAGGGCCGCTTATCGCCGTGGCCGCGGTCGAATATGGCGACGGCTCGCGCGACATCTTCCGCGAAGTGTTCCTTTACGACCCGAACGCGCAATGACGCCGCGCATCCGCATCATCGCTGTCGTTCTCGCGTTCGCGATTGCTCTGGCGGGCCGCGCCGCGGCGGAGTCGTCGCAGGGAGGCGCTTTCAAACTGCCCGCGTATGGTGCGCGCGCGTGGGGCATGGGCGGTGCCTTCATCGCCGTCGCGGACGATGAAAGCGCGGTCGACTGGAACCCGGCGGGAATTGCGCATGCGGGACGCGTGGTGGGCGCGTCGTACTTGCAGCTCATGGAAGGGGTCTCGGCGGGACAGTCGCAGCTGGTGTACGCGATGCCGCTGACACGATCGCGACAGGAAACCGGTGCGGCCACCCACGCGGCGGGTGCGATGCTGACCAACTTCAGCGCCGACGTCGCCGGCGACGAGACCTACAGCGAAAATTATTTGCGGATCGCGTACGCGTTCACCCCCGAGCCGTTGGTATCGTTCGGATTGGGGATCTCGGCGTTCATGTCGTCCAGCGGTGTCGATGGTTTCGACGCCTGGGGGACCTCCGTCGACTTTGGCGGCACCCTTTCCCTCTCGCAAAAATGGCGGGTGGCGCTAGTGGGACGTGATCTCTTCTCGCGTTACAACTTCGACGACGGCCACGACTACAAGAAGGAGCCGGAGTACATTATCGGTGTCGCCCGGAAAAGTGGACCGTTGGCGTTGGCGGCGGACGTCGTGCGCAGCTACGGCAACTGGGCGCGCATGTCGGTGGGCGCCGAGACCGAGTACTTCTTCTCGCACGTCGCACTGCGCGGCGGCGTCTCGTGGCTATCCTCTACCGAGCCGCGCACCATTCCTTCCTTCGGCGTGAGCGTGAAAGTCGACCGGCTTTCGCTGCACTACGGCGCCAGCATCGACGACGACGAAGCGCTGGGCAATACGCACCGCGTCTCGCTCGCCGTTCGCATCTAGACATGCGCGTGTCACCGCGCCTGGCCGCCCTCTCCGACCGTCTGTTTCAGATCGCCTTCGTTTGCCTCGCCTTTTTCATTCCCTTCGGTATCGCCGGCGTGAATGCGTCGCTGGGCCTGGCATTGCTGGCGTGGATGCTGTGGAAGTTCGCCGGGAGTCCACGCAACGACGCGTCCGACACCGCCACGCGCGACCGATTCTTGCTCGCATCCCTCGTGCTCGTGCTCTCCGCGCTCCCGTCGGTGCTCATGTCGGACGACACGGCGCGCGCCTTCAAGGATTGGAAATCGTACTGGCAGCTGGCGGTGTGTTTTTTGGTGGGCGGACACATTGCCCGTGTGCGTGTGCGCGACGCCGCCTTTTGGACGCTGGCCGCGTCGAGTGCCTTGGCGTGCGGTCTTGCCTTCTTGCAGCGCGCGGGCGGCATCGAGCTTGGCCCGATACGCATCGCCGCCGAGCACCGCGTGGGCGGAACGCTGTACACCACCACCTTCGCGGGCGTGCTCTATCAAATGATCGTGTTGCACGCGGCCATGGCAGCCACGTCGCGCATCGGACGCGGACGGCGCTTGTTGGTCGTCATCCTCGTCGCCGAGTTTGCGGCATTGTTGTTCACCATGACGCGGGGCGCGTGGCTGGCACTGTTCGCCGGCGTCGCGGTGCTCGCGGTCACGCTCCGCAGCCGTACCGTGGCGGCGGCCGGGATCCTCGGCGTCGCGATCCTAGTTGCGTTCACGCTGTTCTACGCGCGCGACCAAGGGCGCACCATTGCGGTCACCACCATGGCGACGTCGGAGCCGGACCGCAACGTCGGCACGCGGCTAGTGTTGTGGGACATGTCGTGGCACATGTTCCTCGACCACCCGCTCCTCGGCGTGGGCATGGGCGACTATTCGACGGAAGCAGCACTGCGCTTGCAGGGCCGCGCGGCGCGCACCACCGTCGACTCGCACAACGTGTTCCTGCACGTGTTGGCGACGCGCGGACTGCTGGGCTTCGTTCCGCTGGTGGCGTATTTCGCGGCATTGGTGGCTATGCTCATCGGACGGGTACGGCGGGCGGCGAAAGGATCGCTCGAGCGGCACTATGCCGCGGGGGCGCTGGCGGTGACGGCGGCAGTGCTGGCGGGCTCACTCACCGAAAACAATATCGACGACAGCGAAGTATTTCTCGCTTACATGTTCGTCGTCGGGCTGGCGCGCAGCGGCCTCGTGAAGCGCCGCGCGAGCACGAAGGCGGCCGACGCGGCGAACATGCACATGACGGGCTCGATGGGAATGCGCGAGCGCAGCGAGCCGTAGAAAACCGCTGCTACCGCGGTGTGGACGATGAGGACGCCGTACAATAACGAAAGCTCGCGCCATCGCCGCCGCGTGATCACCAGTCCTAACACGAAAAGCGGCAGCACGACCACCGCGTACACGAATCCCACGTCGACATTGGCGGCGAAGCGTCCCAGCGCCGAGTCCTTGTTGAACCACCAGCCGCTACGAATTCCACTCAGGCCCATGTCACTCTTGAGCCGCCAGTAACGCACCATCTTCCACAGCACCAGCCTGGGCACGTCACCTGGGTGCGTGCGCAAATAGGTGCGGCCCAGTTCCCACGCAAGCCGGTCGCGCGCGAGCTCGTCCATCTTCGAGAGCTCGTCGATACGAGGGAGAACGTCCAACGGAGCCGCGCCGCCGCGCCAACCGGGCTCCTGCGCCACCCGCTCGTTGTTGCCTTGCAGGAAGGTGATGCCGCCGTGGGTAGTGAGCACCCAGCCACCAACTACCGAGGCATTGCGCGCGTACCAAGGCATCAAGACGAGCGCGAATGCCGCCACGGCCAATGCCGCGCGCGCGATGCGCATTCGCCACGAAGACTCCGCGAGCAAGAGCACCATCGCCACCATCCACTCGAACATGGGAAGTCCAGTGGGACGCGCGAGGGTCGCGACACCGAGCAGAATCCCGGCCAGCACAGCGCGCGTGCGCGACGACGTCCACCCCCGCGGGGCGTGCGCGACGAGAAGCGCGCCGAGCAAGCACAAGAGATAGAGATTTTCGGTGAGCAGGTAGCCGGAAATGAAAATCAGAAACGGATTGAGAGCCGCGAGTGCGGCAGCCAAGAATGCGACCGTCGAACCGAAGAAGCGCCGCGCCACCAGTCCGGTTAGCGCCACTACCGCGACACCGAGGAGTGCTTGCACCACCCGCCCCGCGCGTGGACTCTCTCCCGCGACGGCGTACACACTCGCCAGAAATATGGGGTATGCGGGAGGCCGGCGCGCGGTGGCGAATCCATCACCGGACGCGAATCCGTCCCCGTGCAGCACATTCACCGCGATGGCGTGATAGTCGGCTTCGTCGCCCTTGAGCGGTGCGTCGAGTCCCACCACGGCACCGGCGAAGACCAGCCGCGCCACCGCGGCCACCACTAGCATCACGGCCCACGCCGTGCCGCGCGTCACGGCATTCGTCACCGTATCTTTTCCGACATCGCCTTGGCCTGCATGAACAACAACAAGTAGTCCCGTCCGCCCGCCTTGCTGTCGGTGCCCGACATGTTGAAGCCCCCGAAGGGATGGACACCGACCATGGCACCGGTGCACTTGCGATTGAAGTACAAATTGCCGACGTGGAACTCGCGGCGCGCGCGCTCCAGATGGTCGCGATTGTTGGAATACACCGCGCCCGTCAATCCGAACTCGGTGTTATTCGCGATTTTCAGCGCGTCGTCGAAGTCCTTCGCACGGATGAGCGCCAGCACCGGCCCGAAGATTTCCTCCTGCGAGATCGTGGCGTCGGGCGGAATGTCGCCGAAGACGGTGGGCTGGATGAAATAACCCTCGCCCGCCGCGCGCATGCCGCCGGCGAGGAGCTTGCCCTCCGCCTTTCCGGTCTCGATGTAACCCAGAATGTCGTTGGCAGCTTTCTCGTTCACCACCGGACCCATGTAATTGTCCTTCGATTCCGCGGGCGGGCCTTGCTTGATGGCGTTCACCAGCGGCACCAAGCGCGACACGAACGCGTCGTAGACTTTATCGTGCACGATGGCACGCGAGCACGCCGAGCACTTCTGCCCTTGGAACCCGAAGGCGGAGGCGACCACGCCCTTGACCGCTTCGTCCAGATCGACGTCGTCGTCGACGACGATGGAGTCCTTGCCACCCATTTCCAATACCGCGCGCTTGATCCAGATCTGTCCCTTGCGCGGTGTGGCAGCTTCCTGATTGATGTGCAGTCCGACTTCTTTCGATCCGGTGAACGCGATGAAACGAGTTTTCGGATGCGAGACCAGATAGCCACCCACTTCGCCGCCACCACCGGGGACGAAATTCACCACACCGCCCGGCAGACCGACTTCGTGCAACAGATCGACGAATTTGGCCGCGATCACCGGCGAATCGCTCGACGGTTTCAGCACCACCGTGTTGCCGGTCACAATGGCGGCGGTCGTCATACCCGCCATGATGGCCATCGGGAAATTCCAGGGCGGAATCACCGCGCCCACACCCAGCGGGATGTACACCAGCGCATTGTCTTCGCCGTCGATCTTGGTGACAGGCTGCTCGGAGGCGTAACGGAGCGCTTCGCGGCCGTAGAATTCCAAAAAGTCGATGGTCTCGGCGACGTCGGCGTCGGCTTCCGCCCAGCTCTTTCCCACTTCGAACACCAGAATGGCCGCGTAGTAGAACTTGCGGTCGCGAATCGTCTTCGCCGCTTTGAACAAATAGGACGCGCGCTCTTCAGGGGCGACGTGCTGCCACGTCTGGAAGCGCGCAAGTGCGGCGTTCATCGCGCGCTCGGCGTGCTCGCGGGATCCTTCGGAGACGCGGCCGACGATCGCACCCGGGTTGGACGGGTCGAGTGACGCGATGGTGGCGTTGGTCTTTATCTTTTCGCCGTCGATCACCAGCGGGTAATCGCGGCCGAGCTCGGCGCGCACCTCGTCGATGGCGTGCTGCATCTTCGCCGCCACGGCGGGGTCGCCGAAATTGGACAGCGGCTCATTCACGAATGGCGTGGGCATCGGAACTCCTCGATGTGAAACGATGGTTATCGGTTCGGCGAAATGCGGCGCCTTCTACTATATGCAACCCGGCCTGGCGCTGTAAACCGGCTTTCTGGTACGGTCCGGTAATGCGCACGCACATGGAAACGATATCGGTTCGTTATGCCGAAACCGACCGCATGGGTGTCGCCCATCATTCCAGCTACCTCTTATGGTTTGAAATCGGCCGCACCGGGCTGTTGCGCGAGGCCGGACATCCTTACAAAGAGCTGGAAGCAAGCGGTGTGCTCCTCCCCGTCATCGAATACGGCGCGCGCTTCCTGCTGGGCGCCGACTACGCCGACGTGCTCGCCGTCGAAACCACCGTGCGCGAAATTCGCAGCCGTGTGGTTACGTTCGATTATGTGGCGCGGCGCGGAAACGACATCATCGCGACCGGATTCACGCGCCATGCGTGCATGGATGAAAGCAAGCGGGCGCGCCGCTTCCCCGAGTATCTCATCTCCGCCATCGCGCCCTTTCAAGGCTAGCGAATCTCGAACTCGCCCACTAGCGGCGCCGCAGGAGACTCCCATTTCACGTCGACGTGGGTCACGCTGGCACGCGGTGGACCGGTACGCAAGAACTCGAGCAGTACCTCGCACGCGTCGCGCGTTCCGACCGCATACGCCTCCACCCGACCGTCGGGCAAGTTACGCACCCAGCCCGCGAGTCGCAGCTCTTGTGCGCGCCGCCGCGTCGAGTCGCGAAAAAACACGCCTTGCACGCGGCCGCTCACCAACGCACGAAATGCCGCGTGGTCGCTCATGCGCTACACGCGCATGCGCGCCGCGACCGGGAAGCGCCGGCCCACCCCGAACGCCTTCGATGTCACCTTGATGCCGGGTGCGGCTTGCTTGCGCTTGTACTCGTTCTTGTGCACGGCCGCGACCACCCATTCCACGGTGGCGCGCTCGAAGCCGAGGGCCACGATCTCGTCGATGGACTTGCGGTCCTCGATGTAGGCGTCGAGTATCGGATCCAGCACGTCGTACGCCGGCAGGGTATCGGTGTCTTTCTGATCGGGCCGTAATTCGGCGGAGGGTGCGCGCGTCAGGATGCGCTCGGGAATCACCGCGCGCGCCGCGTTGATGCGCCGCGCCAGCGCGTACACGGCGGTCTTGGGAACGTCGGAGATGAGCGCCAAGCCGCCGCTCATGTCGCCGTACAACGTGCAGTAGCCCACCGCGAGCTCGCTCTTGTTGCCGGTCGACAACACCATGTGGCCGAATTTGTTCGAGATCGCCATCAACACGTTGCCGCGAATGCGCGCCTGGATGTTCTCTTCGGTGACGTCGCGGGGCTGGCCCGCCAACAATCCCGCCAGCGTGCGATCGTAGGCGCTCATGGCCTCCTCGATGGGAACCACCTCGATGCGCACACCCAGGTTGTGCGCGAGCGCGCGTGCATCCTCCAAACTGTGCGGCGACGAAAACGGCGACGGCATGGCGACGGCGAGCACGTTGTCCGCACCGAGTGCTTCGGCCGCGAGGCACAACACCAACGCCGAATCGATCCCACCGGAAAGCCCCACCACCGCGCGAGTGAACCCGCACTTGGCGAAATAGTCGCGCAGCCCCAATACCAGCGCATGCTGGATGCTCTCGAGCTCGGGCAGCGGGGCGCGCACCACCTCCGCTGCGCCCGTCGCGGTGTCCACCATCTCCATCGCTTCTTGGAACGCGGGCAGTGTCGCGCGCAGCTCGCCGTTCGCGTCCGCAAACAAACTGCAGCCGTCGAACACGAGCTCGTCGTTGCCGCCCACCTGGTTGACCATGATGAACGGCACGCGGTGCCGGCGCGCGTGGCTCTTCACCAGCTCGGCGCGGAAAGCTTCTTTTCCGGCGGAAAACGGCGACGCAGAAATGTTGATCATGAGAGACGCGCCCTTTTTTGCGAGCATGGCGATGGGATCGACGCGGTAGAGCGCCGGCCGGCACAAGTCGGGATCGTTCCAGGCGTCCTCGCACACCGAGATGCCCAACCTCTCGCCGCCGAACGAAACGGGCTGTGCGCTTTCGCCCGGGGCGAAATGGCGCGCCTCGTCGAACACGTCGTAGGTGGGAAGCAAGAGCTTGTCGTGGCGATGGAGCATGCGGCCGCCAGCGATGAGCACGGCGCTATTCGCGACCGTCTTGCCGGCAGCGGCGCGCGCCGGGAGCGGAACGCCGACCACGATACCCATGCCGCCGAGCCGGGACGAAAACTCGACGAGCCGGGCGAGCGCCGTCTCGCACTCGCCGATGAAATCGCGGCGCTCGAGCAGGTCCTGCGGCGGATATCCGCTGAGAACCAGCTCGTGAAAGACCGCCAGATCGGCGTGCGAGGCGCGCGCGCGATCGAGGGCGCGCTGGACGCGCCCGAGGTTGCCTTCGATGTCGCCGACGACGGGGTTGGTTTGGACCAGGGCAATGCGCATGCTCGCACGGAGTATACAACCGCTTTCCCCTCCCGGAAAACGGCGCCTCGATTTAGCTTGGCGCTAATATTGACCTAGATTTTACTGGGTGAAAGGCATACGCTTTTGGCCGTACCCGACCCCTGTGCAGAAATGCGACCCGATCCCCGAGGGCGTCTGGTCGCCGGGAGGCTGTTTGAGTAGTCCAATTGAGGCCCTGTCCGATACCTGCCGAGGCATGCTGTTGTACATGCGCGAGCGCGGCGGGGCCACCATCGCCGAGCTCGCCGTCCATAGCCACATTTCCGACGAAGGCGCACGCCAACATCTGCTACGTATGGAGCGCAAAGGCTGGATTCGGCGGCGAGAGACGCGGTCCACGGGGGGTCGCGCGGGCCGGCCGGC
>JAICFA010000002.1 GCA_025923935.1 Candidatus Krumholzibacteriia bacterium | reverse complement strand
TGGCGCGCGACGCCGACACACCGCTGCGCCGTCTCGCGGTCAAGGGACTGCTGGGCGCCATCATCGCCAACGCATTCTTCGCGGTATCGCCGCTCACGCGCGATACCACGGTGCTGCGCGGGCAGCTGGGCGATTGGACGGCGTCGGGGCTGGTGGCCGTGTTCGGCGAAGTGGGATCGGCCATCGTGTTGGTCGCAGGACTGTTGTTGATCGTGCTAGGAGAGCTGCACCGCGCTCGCTGGGTGGGGGCGATGGTGGCGGCGGGGGCCGCGAAGGCGTCCGGCGCCGCCGGTGGGGCGCGCGCGGCACTCGCGCGCCGTCGCGACGCGGCCACGGACTACGTGAAGACTGCCGTGGCCAAGTCCACCGCCTCAGCGAGCGAAGAAGACATGGACGAAGACACGGACGCCGAACCGAGGGCCGCGGCCGCGAGCGCATCGGAGCCGTGGACCGAGCCCGCACGCAAGCGCCGCGCGGAGCCGGAGATCGCCATCTCGCGCCCGCGTGCCGCGGAGAGCAAGCCGCGCGAGAAAAAGGCGGCCGCCAAGCGCGACGGGGGCGAGCGCACCACTCCGGTGGAGGACGCGTCGCTCCCGCCGATGTCGATTCTCGTTCACCCGCAAGAAGACGGCTCCGGATTCACCCGCGACGAGCTCAAGTCGTGGAGTGGGGTGCTGGAAGAGAAGCTCACCCAATTTGGCGTCGACGGGAAAGTAACGGCGGTGCACCACGGACCGGTGGTGACCACCTTCGAGTTCGAGCCCGCGCCGGGTGTGCGCATCAAAGACATCGTCAGCCGCAGCGACGATTTGGCACTTGCCATGCGCGCGCGCAGCCTGCGCATGATCGCACCCATCCCCGGTCGCGCCGCGGTCGGCATCGAGATGCCCAACCCGAAAGGGCGCACCGTCTATCTCGCCGAAGTCTTGAGCGAAGTGACCGAGAAGCAGCGTACCCGCGGCATTGCCATCGGGCTGGGCGTCGACGTCGTCGGTCAGCCGTTCCTCATGAACCTGTGCGAAGCACCGCACTTGTTGATCGCGGGGACCACCGGCTCGGGCAAGAGCGTGTGCCTGAATACCATTCTCACCAGTATCTTGCTTCACTACCGTCCGTCCGATGTGCAGCTTCTCCTGGTGGATCCCAAGATGGTCGAGATGTCGCAGTACAACGGTATTCCGCACCTGATGCATCCCGTCATCACCGACCCCAAGGACGCCGCGCGCGTGCTCGAGTATCTGGTGGGCGAGATGAGCCGACGCAACGACCTCTTCCGACGGGAAGGCGTGCGCAACATCGACAGCTACAACGCCAAGATTGCCCTGGAGAAGGTGGAAAAGAAAAGCGACGACCCCGCGCGCGAGCGTCTCGCGTACATCGTGCTGGTGGTCGACGAATTGGGCGACCTTGCGCTGGCCAAGGGAGTCGACATCGAGTCGCTCTTGACGCGCTTGGCGCAGATGGCGCGTGCGGCCGGCATCCACATGGTGCTCGCGACGCAGCGTCCCTCGGTCGACGTGATCGTGGGCAAAACCAAAGCGAATTTTCCCACGCGCATCGCGTTTCGCGTGGCAACCAAAGTGGACTCGCGTACTATCATCGACGCCATCGGCGCCGACAAGCTCCTCGGCAAGGGCGACATGCTGTACATGGACGCGCACCACCCGCAGCCCGTGCGTGCGCACGGCGCGTGGGTCTCCGAGGGTGAAATCGAGCAGGTAATCGCGCACTGGAAGGCGTACCGCTTCGAAGAGTCCACGCTCGAGCTCGCGGAGTCGCGCGCGGGTGCGGCCTCTCTCGACGGCGAGCTCGACCCGTTGTTCGATGAGGCGAAGGGGGTGGTTACGCGCTACAAGCAGGGTTCGACCTCGCTCTTGCAGCGCAAGCTCCACGTCGGATACTCGCGCGCGGCGCGCCTGCTCGACCAGCTCGAGCAGCAGGGAGTGGTGGGCCCACCCGACGGCTCCAAGCCGCGCGAGGTCTACCTCGACGCCCGTTCGCCCGAATAGTCCGCTTCTGTTATCCTTATATATCCGCTGTGAAAGTCCATCTCGTCACACTTGGTTGTCCGAAGAACCTCGTCGATTCGGAGGCAACGCTCTCGCTCTTGCGCCGCGGCGGCTGCGAGTCGGAGAGCGACCCCGCCTCGGCCGACGTGCTGGTGGTGAACGCGTGCTCGTTCTTGGATTCTGCTTGGCAGGAGACGGTGGAGGAGACGCGGCGCCTGGCGCGCTTCAAGCACGGCTCGAAGCGCCTGGTCCTGATGGGCTGCTTGCCCAAGCACCGCGGCGAGGATCTGGAGTCGTCGCTGCCGTGGGTCGACCATTTCCTTCCCACCGGCGCGCACGCGCGCCTGCCGGAGATGGTGGCGGCGTGGCAAGCGTCGACCCCGCTGGTGCGCACCGTGCCGCGCGGCGGCGAAAGCCGCTTCGCCGCCTTCGAGGACCGCGAGCTGTTGACGCCCGCACACACCGCCTACGTAAAAGTGGCGGAAGGGTGCAATCGCAAGTGCACCTTCTGCGCGATTCCACTGATTCGCGGGCGGCAGGAGTCGCGCGCGGCCGACTCCATCGTGCGCGAAGTCGATGGGCTGGTGGCGCGCGGCGTGCGGGAAGTCACCCTGCTCGCGCAGGACATCGTGTCGTACCGCGACCCAACGGGCACTCGCTTCCACGAATTGATCGCGCGCATCGCCGCTACCGGTGTAGCCTGGATTCGAGTCTTCTATGTGCACCCGGCGGGTCTCGACGTGGAGTACGTGGCGCGCATTTTCGAGTCGCCGCAGGTATGCCGCTACTTGGAGATGCCGGTGCAGCACGCGTCGACGCGCCTCTTGTCGTCCATGCAGCGATCGTACACGCGCGAGCACGTCGAAGGACTGATCGGCGGGATTCGCGACGCGTTTCCCGACGTCGTCATTCGCAGCGAAATGATCGTCGGCTTTCCCGGCGAAACCGAGGACGAGTTCGAAGCAATGAAGGACTTTGTGCGGGATTTCGCGTTTGATTCTTTGGGGGTGTTTCCGTATTCTCCGGAACCGGGCACGAAGGCTGCATCCTTCGACGGTGCAGTCCCCGCGGCACTCATCGCCGACCGAGCCACCGAGTTGGCTGCCATCCAAGAGGCGGCGTCCTTTGCGGCGCGCGCACGTTTTCGCAATCGCGTGCTGCGTGTGCTCGTCGACCGCGCGACGGGTGACCGGGCGGGCCCGCGCTTCGCCGGCCGATTCTACGGCCAAGCTCTCGAGATCGACGGAGAAGTGTACGTATCCGGAGATGCCTGCGTCGGGGATTTCGTCGACGCGCGCGTCGGCGGTACCGACGTATTCGATTTGTATGCGCGCGTCGTCCCTGATCGGCGCGGGAGTGTTACGTCACCGAGCCCTGATTGAGGAGTAGTTACGTGCGTTGGATGAACCCACACGGCCGGCGACGGCTTGCCTTTCGCGCGACGGGAGTCGCGGCGATCATCACCTTCGGGCTGAGTGCCGTTCCGTTGCGCGCGGCCAATGAGCCGCCCCCGAGCAACCTCGATCTTCTCACCATCCTGACGACCGAGATCGTCGAGGAGCTGTACGTCAAGTTCGCTCCGCAAGCCGCCCAGCGCGCCATCGAGCTGCGCCCGTTCGGCGCCGGCGAAGACTACGTGTTTGTGCAAAACGTGTTCGCGAACGTGCTCACGGCGCGCGGTGTGACCACCATTGCGCTGGCGGCACCGGCTCGGCCGATGCCGGCCACAGCGGGCGCGCGTCCCCCCGGCGGCAACAACAGCGGCAACGCCGGCGGCAATCCGTATGGGGCAGAAAGCACGGGTGTCGTCAACTTGGGCGGCGGCGCGCAGGACAGCATGACGCAGGCGCCCACCACACCGGCTACCGACAACCCCGGCAATCTCGTACTGACGTTTCAGAACGTAGCTTTCGGGATCTCGTATCCCGACGTCTACCGCTCCCACTTGGTGGGCGGTAAGCACGTCAAGCGCAGCGCCGGCGTGCGCGTCCACGCGACCCTCACCGACGGCGGCAGCGGCCGCGTGCTGTGGGTCGGAGAAGCGGCCCGCGAGCGCGCCGACGAATTCGATTTCGGCGATTCCGCGCGCGTCGAGCAGGGCCTGTATCAATTTTCGCGTCCGGTATTGCCCGGGAGCAACTGGGGCAAGATCGCGGAGCCCGTTTTCGTGACGGGCATCATCGTCGGACTCATCTATCTCTTCTTCTCGAATCAGAGTGACTAACCTCCGCTGCACGGTTCGGCGCGCCGCGCCTTGGCTGCTGCTCGTGCTGGCGGCGGGAGTACTGGCGTGCGGCGAGCGCGGTGTGGTGGGCGAGATGCACCGTGCGTTCGACAAAGGCGACTACGAGGAAGTGATCGCCCTCGGCCGCCACACGCTGCGCTCGGACTCGAGCCAGGCGGACGTCCAGCTCTCTTATGGACTGGCGCTGGTGGCGCGCGGACGATTGCATGAAGGCTTCGCCGCTCTCGAACGCGCCGCGTTGCTGGAGCCGGAAACGGCGAAGACGTCGGCGGAGTTCTTGGCCGAGCAGGGGCGCAACGGGCCCATCGACGTGAGCTCCGCGCGCAAGCTGGCGAAGGCCGCCGAGCTGGATCCGTCACTGGATCTGGGCAAGCGCCGATTCGCCGTCGGTGACGTGTACTTGACCGAGCGGCGTTTCGACGAAGCCGCACGCATGTACGAAGAAGCGGTGCGGCTCTATCCCGACACGTCCGCGTGCGAGATGGCACTCGCCAATCTTTCCGAGTGCTACGCCAACATGGGGCGTCCGGAGGATGCACGCGAGACCATGGAGACCTTGGTGAAGCGATACCCACGCGGCAGCTTTGCGCGCGACGCGTGGGTGCGTTTGGACGACATCACCTACGCGGAGGCGCAAGCCGCACTCGACGACGGCAATCTGGACAAGGCGGTACAAGTCGCCGGGGGCTTGGTGGCGCGCTCCAAGAATCGCTCGCTGCAGCAAAAGGGCCGCTTCGTCCTGGGCGAAGCGTACGAGCGTATGGGCGAAAGCGGTCTCGCGTACGCCGCATACCGCGAGATCATCGAGAACGACCGCGGCGACTCGGGCAACGTGGTCGAGCGCGCGCGCTCGCGCATCGAGGCGCTCCAGGCGGCGGGTCTGCGTTGAGGTCGCCTCGCGCAGTGCACGGGGCCCTCGCCGTGGCACTCGTGTTGATGATGGGGTGCGTGGGGGGCATGCCGAAGGTACCCGCCTCGCCCACCGCAGTGCTCGAGCGCGCCGACGACTATCTCGAGCGCGGCAAGCAGCGCGAGGCAACCGCCCTCTACACCCAATTCCTCGAGCGCTATCCGGGCCACGAGCGCGCCGATTACGCGCAGTTCAAGCTCGCCGAAAGCTACTTCAAGGCCAAAGAATACCCGCTGGCGGCGGTGGAGTATCAGCTCGTTATTAACAACTACGGCTATAGCGAATGGGTGGACGACGCGCTGTTTCAGCTGGGCGTGTGCTCGTGGGAGGAAGCGCCGAAATACCCGCGCGATCAGCAGAAGTCGGTGGAAGCGCTGAGCCGCTTCAACCAATTCTTGCAAACCTACCCCGACCACGCGCGCTCCGCGGACGCGCGCAGCTACGTGCGTCAGATCAACGAACGCCTCGCGCTAAAGGCGTACACGGCCGCCAAGTGGTACTATCGCCAACGCGAGCCGCAAGCGGCGCTGGTCTATTGCGAAAAGATCATTCGCGAATATCCGGACAACGAATACTGGGCGGAAGCGCTGCTGCTCAAGGGGCAGATATTGGCCGATCGCGGCGATACGGAGGGAGCGATTCAGCAGTTCACGCAAATTCTGGCCTACCCAGGCGATCTACCGCAGAAGAAAGAAGCGGAGGACAAGATCAAGGAGGTGCGGCATTGATGTCGGCGGAGCGCTGGGATGGCGCGCGTATCGGCATTCTGGGCGGTACCTTCGACCCGCCCCATGTGGGACACCTGGCTATGGCGCGCAGCGCGCGCGACGTGCTGCGGCTCGATCGCGTGTTCTTTTCGGTCGCGCCGGATCCGCCGCACAAACACGATGAACCCGTGAGCGCGTACTCCCACCGCGCGGCGATGGTGGAAGCAGCCATCGCCGGGGATGACACGCTGGCGATCACGCGCATCGAGGAGTCGCACGCGCCGTCGTTCACGGTCGATCTGTTGCGCGCGGTGCGGGAGCGCACCCGCGCCGACGTGTTCTTCATCATGGGTGCGGACAGCTTGACGGAGCTGAATCGCTGGCGCGAGCCCGCCGAGGTTGCACGTCTGGCAACCTTGGTGGTGTTCCCGCGCACGGGGGCGGCCATGCGCGCTCCCACCACCGGCGCCGTGGGGCTGGTTGTCTTCGAAGAACCCGTGGTCGACGTGTCCTCGACCGCGGTGCGCGCCCGGCTCGAGCGTGGCGAGCGCGCTGGCGACGACGTGCCGGCCGGGGTGGCGCGCTACATCGATCACCACCGCCTCTATGCGCGGGCGTAGCCACGTGGCACTCTTCCTGGTCGACGGTCACGCCCTGGCGTACCGCGCTTACTTCGCGTTCGCCGGCAGCCCGCTCTCCAATTCGCGCGGCGAAGAGACCGGAGCGGTGTACGGATTCATCAACACGCTGCTCTCGCTGCTTTCCAAGTACTCGCCCGAGCATCTCGCCGTCGTCTTCGACGGCACGCGGCCGACGTTTCGCCACGAACGCTATCAGGATTACAAAGCGCAGCGCCCGCAGATGCCGGACGGGCTCACGCGCCAGCTCGCTCAAATTTTCGAAGCGGTGGACGCGATGCGTATCGTGCGGCTGCAAGCCGAGGGCTTCGAGGCCGACGACATCATCGCGACCTTGGTGCGGCGCTTCCGCGACCAGGTTCCGATCAACATTGTCTCGGGCGATAAGGATCTGTTGCAGCTCGTCGACGACCGCGTGCACGTGATTCGCCCCGGAAAAGGCGCGGTGTTGGAGAACGAGATGGATGGTGCAGCGCTGCACGCCAAGCTGGGCCTGCGCGCCGACCAAGTGGTGGACTTCCTCGCGCTCCTCGGCGACACCACCGATAACATTCCCGGCGTGCGCGGCATCGGCGACAAGACGGCGACCGAGCTGTTGCAGCGCTTCGGCAACTTGGACGAGGTGTACCGCCGCTTGGGCGAGATTGAGAAGGCGTCGGTGCGGGCGCGCCTGGAGGAAGGGCGCGACGCGGCTTTTCAGTCGCGCGACTTGGTGCAGCTGCACGCCGACGTGCCGGTCGAGATCGAGCTGGAAGAAATGGTGCGGCGCGACCACCGCACCGAGTCGTTCGCCGAGATTCTGCTGCGGCTCGAGTTCAAGCGCATGCACGAGCAGCTGTTCGGCGCGGATGCGCCGCCGCCCATTCCGGAGCCGGAGAAGGTGGCGGAAATGCGCATCCCCGCCCCGCCCGAGATTCCCACGCACTACCGCTGCGTGTCGACGCCGGAAGCGTTGCAGGAACTCGCCCGCCGGATCGCCACGGCGGACGAGATCGCGGTGGACGTGGAAACGTCGAGCCTCGACCCCATGCGCGCTACCCTCGCGGGGATTGCCATTGCAACCGCCCCCGGCGACGCGGTGTACGTGCCGGTGTGGAGCGAGATCGAAGAGGACCTAAGCGGTGCGATTCCCGGTTTGTTGGCGCGGCCGTGCGCGCCGGGGCTCGAGATCGAGACGGTGCGCGCTCATCTCGCGGCGGCGTTTGCGGCCGAGAAGCCCGCGAAAGTCGGGCAGAACATCAAATTCGATTCCATCGTCCTGGCGCGCGCCGGGCTCCCACTGGGCGGTATCCGCTTCGATACCATGCTGGCGTCGTATTCGCTCGATCCGGCGCGCAAGAGCCACGGTCTCGACGCGCTCGCGCTCGATTGGTGCCACCATCGCATGATTCCGTTCGAGGCGTTGTTCGACAAGCGTGACCGCGGCAAAGACATCCGCCGCGTGGCACTCGACCGCGTGGTGGAGTACGCGGCCGAAGACGCCGACTTCACGCTGCGCGTCAAGCACTGCTTGGCCCCGTTGCTCGACGCGTCGGCCGCGCGCCGCTTGTTCTACGAGATCGAAATGCCGCTGTCGCGGATATTGACCGAAATGGAAATGACCGGCGTCAAAGTCGACGTGGTGTTTTTGTCGGAGCTCTCGCGCGGGTATGGCGAACGCATCGCGGCGTTGGAGGAGCGCATCTTCCAGGCGGTGGGTGAGCGCTTCAATCTGGCCTCGACACCGAAGCTGCGCGAGGTTCTGTTCGACCGGCTGAAGCTCCAGCCCGCGCACCGTACGAAAACCGGCTTTTCCACCGACGCCGATGTGTTGGAGTCGTTGGCGGGAAGCCACCCGGTCGTCGCAATGCTGCTCGAGTGGCGCCAACTGGTGAAGCTCAAGAGCACCTACGTCGACGCGCTCCCGCGCCTGGTGCATCCCGAGACCGGTCGCGTGCACACGTCCTACAACCAGGCCATCGCCACCACCGGGCGCTTGTCGAGCTCGGAGCCGAATTTACAGAACATTCCCATTCGCACCGCCGAGGGGCGCGAGATTCGCCGCGCTTTCGTTGCGCACAACCGCGAGTGGGTCCTCGTCGACGCCGATTATTCGCAGATCGAGCTGCGCATCCTGGCGCACCTGTCCGGAGACGAGGCGCTGCGGCAAGCGTTTCTCGACGACGCCGACATTCATCGCGCCACCGCGGCGCGGGTGATGAAAGTGGATCCCGCCGCGGTCACACCGGAGATGCGCGACCGCGCCAAGGTGGTCAACTTCGGCATCGTGTACGGCATGGGTCCACGCGGACTCGCGCAATCGCTCGACATCGAGGTCGACGAGGCACGCCAGTTCATCGACGGCTATTTTCGCTCGTACCCGGGAGTGAAGCGGTTCATCGACACCACCATCGCGCACGCGCGGCGCGATAAAGCGGTGTCCACCATGTTCGGCCGCTCGCGGCGCCTGCCCGACATCGACAGTACCAGCTCGGGCCTGCGCTCGTTTTCGCAGCGCGTCGCCGTGAACACGCCGGTGCAAGGGACGGCGGCCGACATCATCAAGCTCGCCATGCTCAAGGTACATGGGGCACTGCGCGACGCCGGCATGCAGACGCGCATGATTCTTCAGGTCCACGACGAGCTGCTATTCGAAGCCCCGTTGGACGAAGTGGAGCGCGCAACCGGGATGGTGCGCGACGCCATGGAGCACGCCATCACCCTCGCGGTGCCGCTCAAGGTCGAAATCGGGACGGGCCCGAGCTGGTTGGAGGCGCACTGATCATGGCGAAGCAAACGCGCACGTTGCTGGTGGGAATCGCGGGGGGCTCGGGAACCGGCAAGACGACGATCGCGGAGCATCTGGTCGCGAAGTACGGCGCGGTGCACGTCGACGGCGACCGGATTGCGCACGACGTATTGGAAGATGCGGCTGTGGTGCGGCGCATTGCCGAGGAGTTTGCTCCGGTCGTGGTCGGCGGTGTCGTCGACCGGCGGGCATTGGGACGCATCGTCTTTGCCGACCAAACACGCCTCGAGGTACTGAATGCCATCGTGCACCCCTGGATCGTCGCGCGCGTGGCGAGCGACGTCGTAGCCGCGAGTGGCTCGGGCGCGCGACTGGTCGTGGTGGATGCGGCCCTCCTGCTCGAAGTGGCTATGCCGTTCGAGTTCGATCTACTGCTTGCGCTGCGGTGCGATACCGAAGAGCGCGTGCGCCGGCTCCTTGCCAGAGGACACCACTCGGAGGGCGAGATTCGCGACCGTTTGGCGCGCCAAGCTGCGATCGAAAAACACTTTTACAAAGCGGATGCGGTGGTCGATACTGGGCGGGATTTGGACGCGGTATGGGCGGAGGTGGATGCCATCGTGGAGGCCGCGCGCTCCCGCATCGAGAAAGAACACTGACATGAAAGCCGTGCACGAAGTCGTCGATCAGTTGAACGCGCTCACCGAGCGCACCCGCAAACTCAAGGAGCATCTTTGACGCTCCCGCCCTCGCGGCGCGCCTAGTCGAGCTCGACGCGCGCATGAACGACCCCAATTTCTGGTCCGACAAGAAAACCTCCGACGACGCGGTGCGCGAATCGAAGACGTTGCGCGCGCGCCTGGAGCCGCTGCGCGCGCTGGAGGCAAAACTCTCCGACGCCGCCGGTCTGCTCGAGATGGCACGCGAGGAAGACGACGCCACGGTGCTGGCGGACGTCGCGGGCGAGTTGGCAACGCTGGAAGGTGAGGTGGCCGCGCAGGAAACCGCCGCCCTGTTCGCCTCGCCGGACGACGCGCGCAATGCCATCGTCAGCATTCACTCCGGCGCGGGTGGCACCGAGTCGATGGATTGGGCGGAGATGTTGATGCGCATGTACACGCGCTTTTGCGAGCGCCACGGCTTCCAGGTGGCCATTCTGGATTCGTCACCCGGCGAAGAAGCCGGCATCAAGGGCGCTTCGCTGGAGGTAAAGGGCGACTTCGCGTACGGTCGTTTGAAGGCGGAAAGCGGCGTGCACCGCTTGGTGCGCTTGTCGCCCTACGACTCAGCCCACCGCCGGCACACGTCGTTTGCCTCGGTGTTCGTCTACCCCGAGGTTGACGAAAACATCGAGGTCGAGATCAACGACGACGACCTGCGCATCGACACCTACCGTGCCAGCAGTGCGGGCGGCCAGCACGTCAACAAGACCGACAGTGCGGTACGTATCACCCACTTGCCGAGCGGAATTGTGGTGCAGTCGCAGAATGAGCGCTCGCAGCACCGCAATCGCGACAACGCCATGAAGATTCTGCGCGCGCGCCTCTACGCTCTCAAGCTCGAGGAAGAAAAGGCGCGCAAGAACAAGATGATGGAAAACCAGAAAGATATCGCGTGGGGAAGCCAGATTCGCTCCTACGTGCTGCACCCCTACACCATGGTGAAGGACCACCGCACCGACTGGCAGACGAGCGATGTCCACGCGGTGCTCGACGGCGACTTGGACGGATTGATCGAGGAGTACCTGCACAAGTTCACGGGTTGATCATGGCCGAAGAACAAGAAGAACGCGAAGAATCGCTGCACGGGTTGGAGAAGCTGCGCGCGACACGCATCGAGAAGGGGGAAGCACTGCGCGCCGCGGGCGCCAACCCCTATCCGTATCGCTTCGAGGTGACGCATTCCGTCGCCGCCGTGCGCGAGCAGGAAAAGGCGCTGGCGGAGGCGGGCGCGCACGTGCGCGTTGCGGGCCGCGTCATGGCGCTGCGCGGCCACGGCAAGACGGCGTTCGGCCACATCGAGGACTCCAGCGGGCGGATTCAGTTTTACGTCAAGCGCGACGACGTGGGCGACGACGTCTTTCGCCGCTTCGAGCTCGTCGATTTGGGCGACATCGCCGGCATCGTGGGGACGGTGTTTCGCACTCGTACCGACGAGCTGACCATCAAGGTCGAGTCCTTGGAGCTCCTGTCGAAGTCGATTCGCCCGCTGCCGGAGAAGTGGCACGGCCTCACCGACAAGGAAATTCGTTACCGGCAACGCTACGTCGACCTGGCCGTCAATCCCGAGGTGCGCGAGGTCTTCGTCAAGCGCTCGCGGCTGGTGGAGACGGTGCGCCGGTTCTTGCTGGCGCGCGGTTTTCTCGAAGTGGAAACGCCCGTGCTGCAACCGCTGTACGGCGGTGCTAGCGCGCGTCCTTTTACGACACACCACAATGCGCTCGACATGACTCTCTACTTGCGCATCGCCAACGAGCTGTACCTGAAGCGGCTGTTGGTGGGTGGGTTCGAGCGCGTGTTCGAGTTCTCCAAGGACTTCCGCAACGAAGGCATCGACCGTTCGCACAATCCCGAGTTCACTATGATGGAGTGCTACGCGGCCTACCTCGACTACATGGATTACATGGACATGATGGAAGCGATGGTGGCCGAGGTTGCACGCGAGCTCACACCCAACGGCCAGGCGACCTTCGACGGCCGCACCATGGACTTCACCAAGCCGTGGAAACGCCTGCGCTTTTTCGACGCACTCCGCGAGAAGACGGGCGTGGAGTTCTTCGGTGTCGCGGAAAAAGAGCTGGCGGCGCACGCCAAGCGGTTGGGGGTGCACGTCGAAAAAGGTGCACCCGCGTCGGTCATTATCGACGAGGTGTTCAGCGCGCTGGTGGAACCCGGATTGCAGGAGCCGACATTCATCTACGATTACCCGAAGGAGCTTTCACCGCTCGCCAAGGATCACCGCTCGGTGCCGGGGCTGGTGGAGCGCTTCGAGGGCTACATCGGCGGCTTCGAGGTGTGCAACGCGTTCTCCGAGCTCAACGACCCGCTGGAGCAGCGGCGCCGCTTCGAGCAGCAGATGGAGAATCGTGCTCGCGGCGACGAAGAAGCCCAGGTCCTGGATGAGGATTTCTTGCGCGCGTTGGAGTACGGCATGCCGCCCGCCGCCGGCCTGGGTGTGGGCATCGATCGCCTGACCATGGTGTTCACCGACAATCACTCCATTCGCGACGTGATCTTGTTTCCGCACATGCGTCCCGAGGACGGACGATGAATTACGCGCTGTTCATCGCGCGGCGATATCTCCAAACCAAGAAGCGCTCCGCACTCGTCTCGCGCATTACCTCCATCGCCGTGGGCGGGGTGTTTGTCGGCACGATGACGCTGGTCATCGTGCTGTCGGTGATCAACGGCTTTGAAACCGAACTGCGCCAGCGCATCGTCGGGTTCAACACGCACGTGCTGGTGTTCGCGCGCACCCCGGACGCCTGGGCCGACGTGGACACCGCACTCACCCGCATCAAACAGGAAAAAGAGGTCGTGGCGACCGCGCCCTTCGTGCGCTCGGAGGCGTTGGCGGCGTACGAGCTCATCCCCGGGCGGCGCACCAAGCTGCGCGGTGTGGTGGTGAAGGGCATCGATCTCGCCCAGGAGCATCTGGTTTCGTCGGTGGTGGACAGCATCCGTCCCTCCATCGACTCGTTCCACACCAGCGGCTTCGAGGACGAAGTGCCGCGCATGGGCGCGGTGCTGGGGCTCGACCTTGCCCTCGACCTGGGCATCGGGCTGGGCGAGGAGCTGAGCATCGTGACCGCTCCCGGCACACTGCGCGGCCACGACGTCGAGCCCGAGACCTACGTGTGCCGCGTACTGGGATTTTTCAACAGCGGCATGTACGAATTCGACTCGCGTTTCGTGTACGTCGATATCAACGATGCCGAGCGGATGTTCGACTTCGAAACCGGGCTGCGCGGAGTAAGCGTCATGATCAAGGACATGTACCGCGCGGAGTCGTTCGACGAGCACATCCAAACCGTCTTGAACATTCGCGACTACGGCACCAATAACTGGATACAGCTGAATCAAAATCTGTTCAGCTACATGAAAATCGAAAAGACGCTGATGTTTCTCATGCTCACGCTGATCATCTTGGTGGCCGCGTTCAACCTGGTCGGCATGCTCACCATGGTGATCATGGAGAAGCGGCGCGAGATCGGCATCTTGCGCTCCATGGGGGCGTCGGGGCGAGGGGTGATGTCGGTCTTCATGGTGGAGGGGACCGCCATCGGAGTGGCAGGGACCATCGGCGGGCTGGTGACCGGGCTGATTGCATGCTACGTGCTGGACCGCGTTTCCCTGGACCTTCCCGGCGACGTCTATTTCATCAAGACGCTCCCGGTACTGGTGCACTGGCAAGACCTGGTCTTGATCGGCCTGTCGTCGGTGGTCATTTGTTTCCTAGCCACGGTCTACCCGAGTTGGGAGGCCAGCCGCCTCACCCCGGTTGAAGCGATTCGTGACCTATAATGGATAATTCATTCTTACTACAATGCTTGCCGGCGATGGATCGGAGTTTGTCTCGGTGCCGGTGGGGGCATAGATTATGGGCCAGGTAGTGCTCGAGGCCAGCGGCGTCGGCCGGGTGTATCGCGGGACCGGCGTCGCAATCGAGGTCCTGCGGGATGTCGACCTTTCCGTCGCGGAAGGGCAAGTGGTTTGCATCACCGGGGCCTCGGGGGTCGGCAAGAGCACACTGTTGCACGTTTTGGGCTCGCTCGACCGTCCCGACAGTGGCACGGTAAAGATCCACGGGCGAGACATCCACGCGCTCGAAGGGAAGGCGCTGGATGAGCTGCGCTGCCGAACGATTGGTTTTGTGTTCCAGTTTCATTTCTTGCTGCCGGAGTTCACCGCTTTGGAGAACGTCATGATGCCGCAGCTGGTGGCGAAACGGACGAACGGCGACGCCGCCAAGGCGGCGACGAGATGGCTCGAGCGCGTCGGCTTGGGCGAGCGGCTGCGCCACCGGCCCGGCGAGCTTTCCGGCGGCGAGCAGCAGCGCGTCGCCATCGCCCGCGCGCTGGTGAACAACCCGGTGGTGGTGTTCGCCGACGAGCCGACCGGCAACCTCGACGACGAAACCGGCGAAGCGATTCATCGCTTGCTCCGCGACCTGGCGTCGAGCGAGCAGCGCACCTTCGTCGTGGTGACCCACAAACGGCAGTTCGGTGCGCACGCGGACCGCATGTTGGTGCTGGTCGACAAGCGCCTGAGCGAGGTCGAAGGCTGATGGCGATCTGTCAGAACTGCAAGACGCGGCCCGCCAAGGTGCACTACACCGAGATCGTCAACGAGAAGATGATGGCGATGGATCTGTGCATGGAGTGCGCGGAAGAAAAAGGGATCGAGGTCAGCAAGGCAGGCCCGTACGGTCTCGGCGACTTAGTGGCGGGCTTGATCGATGAAACCGTGGAAGCCGAATCGGATCGCATCTCGAAGGTTCGCTGCCCGTCGTGCGGCTACCACTATTCCGACTTCAAGAAGATCGGACGGCTGGGGTGCCCCGAGTGCTACGACGCATTCGAGGCCCAATTGGTCCAGGTGCTGCGCCACGTGCACGGCAGCACCCAGCACGCGGGCAAGAAGGCGGCCCAAGTGGGCGAGCGCGCGGCCATGCGTGAGCGCATGTCGGCACTGCGCGAAGAGTTGACCCAGGCGATCAAGGCCGAGGACTACGAGCGCGCCGCGTCCATCCGCGACGAGATTCGCGGGCTGGAGGCGCAGGTGGAAGGCGACGCATGAGCGGCTTCGATTCCAACGATCTCTTGGGCCGGCCGAGTGCGTGGCTGGACGCGAGCGGCGACGAGAACGAGATCGTGCTCTCGAGCCGGGTGCGCATCGCGCGCAACCTCAATGGGCACCGCTTCACCCACAACTGCGACAATACGGAGCTGGAAGCAATCTTAGGGAAGTCTCTGGGCGCGGCCCGCCGCACACGGGCATTTGCGCGTAGCCGCTACATCGCGATGGGCGAAATCTCGACGCTCGACCGCCAGCTCTTGGCCGAGCGCCACCTCGTCAGCCGCGATTTTCTGCATAATTCGGCTTCGCGCGGGGTGATTTTCACGCCCGACGAGGGTACCAGCCTGATGATCAACGAGGAGGATCATCTGCGCATTCAGGGGTTCGCTGCCGGATTCGACGTGGGCGGCGCCTTCCGGCGCGCCAACGACTTGGACGACCAGCTGGCACCCGACGTCGAGATCGCGTATCACGAGCGCTTGGGATTTCTCACCGCGTGCCCGACGAACCTGGGCACGGGCATGCGCGTGTCGGTGCTGGTCCACCTGCCGGGGCTCGTCCACAGCAAGGAGATCCACAAGCTTCTGGAGTCGCTGCGGAAGCTCAATCACTCGATCCGGGGGCTGTTTGGCGAAGGATCGGAAGTCATGGGGAACTTCTTCCAGCTTTCCAACAGCGCCGCCCTGGGAACGCCGGAAGACGTGATCGTCAAGAACTTGCGCGAGATGGTCGTCAAGGTGATCCAGTACGAGCGTCGCTCGCGGGAGCTATTGTTTAGCAAGGCACAGAGATTGCTCGAGGATAAAGTCTGGCGGGCCTATGGTCTTCTTCGTTATGCTCGGAGTGTCAACACCAAGGAAGCGTTAAGTCTGATCTCGGCGGTTCGGCTGGGGGTGGGTGCGGGGCTGGTGCGGGACGTGTCGATTCAAACCCTCAATGAGCTGGTCGTCTACATCCAGCCGGCCCATCTGCAAAAGCGCCGGGGAACCACGATGGACGCGCAAGAGCGGGACGTCGCCCGCGCCGAGTGCATTCGCGACGCGTTGATGAAACGTTAGAAAGACGGAAGTAGCAATGCAGGATCGTTTCACCGACCGGGTTCGAAAAGTCATCTACTACGCGCGCGACGAAGCGGCGCGACTTCAGCACGACTACATCGGCACCGAGCACCTGCTGCTGGGGATCGTCCGCGAGGGCGAAGGCATCGCGGCCAAAGTGCTGGCCAAGCTCGAGCTCGATTTCGAGCAGATCCAGCAGGCCGTCGAGAACATGGTAAAGAGCTCGGGCGGCACCCTTACCATCGGCGAAATTCCGTTTACGCCGCGCGCCAAGCGCGTGCTCGAGCTCGCCATCGAAGAAGCGCGGCTGTTGGGACACAATTACGTCGGCACCGAGCACCTCTTGCTGGGATTGATCCGCGAGGGCGAAGGGGTGGCGGCCCAAGTGCTGGCCGAGCTCGGTGTGGACCGCAAGCGCGTGCGCGAGGAAGTCTTGAAGCTCCTCGGCCCGACCACGACCGTCAAGACGCGCAAATCCAAGAAGGAAAAGAGCGACACGCCCAATCTCGACCAGTTCGGGCGCGATCTCACGCAAATGGCGCGCGAGAACAAGCTCGATCCCATCATCGGCCGCGAGCAGGAGATCGAGCGCGTCATTCAAGTGCTCTCGCGCCGCAAGAAGAACAATCCGGTGCTGATCGGCGAGCCCGGTGTCGGCAAGACCGCCATCGCCGAAGGCTTGGCACAGCGCATCGTCGACAACAAGGTTCCGGAGATCCTGAAGGACCGCCGCATCTGCACGCTCGACTTGGCGTCGGTGGTGGCGGGTACCAAGTATCGCGGCCAGTTCGAAGAGCGCCTGAAGTCGATCATCAACGAGATCCGCCAGGCCGAGGACGTCATCATCTTCATCGACGAGATTCACACCATCGTCGGCGCCGGCGGCGCCGAGGGTGCGATCGACGCGTCCAACATGCTCAAGCCGGCGCTGGCGCGCGGCGAGCTGCAGTGCATCGGTGCCACCACACTCGACGAGTACCGCAAGTACATCGAGAAGGACGGTGCGCTCGAGCGCCGCTTCCAGCCCATCATGGTCAACCCGCCCACGCCGGAAGAGACCATCCAGATCATCTTCGGCTTGCGCGACAAGTACGAAGCCCACCACCGCGTCAAGATCAACGACGAGTCGGTGCGCGCCGCGGTGTTTCTCTCCGAGCGCTACATCCACGACCGCTTCTTGCCCGACAAGGCCATCGACGTCATCGACGAAGCCGGATCGCGCGCGCGCCTTTCCGTGGTGACCGCTCCCAGCGAGCTCACCGATTTGGAGCGTGAGATCGAAGACGTGGCGCGGGAGAAAGAGTCCGCCATTCAGGCGCAAGAGTTTGAAAAAGCCGCGCGCTATCGCGACCGCGAGAAAGAGCTGCGCCGCAAGCTCGAGGACATTCGGAAGAACTGGACCGAGACCAAGCAGGCGCAGGAAACCGTGGTCACCGCGCGCGACATCTCCAAGGTGGTGGCCGCGATGACGGGGATTCCGGTCACCGAAGTGGAAAAGGAAGAAACCGAGAAGCTCCTCCACTTGGAAGAGATGCTGCGCCGCCGTGTCATCGGCCAGGAAGAAGCCGTCAGAGCGGTGTCGCGCGCCGTGCGCCGCAACCGCGCGGGCCTGCGCGATCCCAAGCGTCCCATCGGCAGCTTTATTTTCCTCGGACCCACCGGTGTGGGCAAGACCGAGCTCGCCAAGTCGCTCGCCGAAGTACTCTTCGAATCCGACGAAGCGCTCATTCGCATCGACATGTCGGAGTACATGGAGAAGTTCGCAGTGTCGCGCCTGATTGGGGCGCCGCCGGGTTATGTCGGCTACGACGACGGTGGCCAACTCACCGAAAAGGTGCGCCGCAAACCGTATTCGGTGGTGCTGCTCGACGAGATCGAGAAGGCGCACCCCGATGTGTTCAACATTCTCTTGCAGGTGATGGAAGAGGGGCAGCTCACCGACAGCTACGGCCGTCGCGTCGACTTCCGCAACACCGTCCTCATTATGACGTCGAACGTCGGCGCCACCGAGATCAAGTCGGGCAAGAGCATGGGCTTCATGAAGGAGGGCAGCGACGCGCAGTTCCAATCGGTGCGCGCCAAGCTCCTCGACCACCTGAAGAAGACGTTCAATCCCGAGTTCTTGAACCGTCTCGACGACGCCATCGTCTTCCGCCAGCTCGAGAAGGAAGACATGAAGCAGATCGTGGAAGTGCTGCTCAAGAACTTCACGAAGCGGCTCGACGTGCTCGAAGTCAATGTGACCTTCTCGGACGCGGCCAAGCAGTTCTTGATCGAGCACGGATTCGATCCGGCGCTCGGTGCCCGGCCGGTCAAGCGCGCCATCCAGCGCTACGTGGAGGATCCGCTCTCCGAGCTCATCCTCGCCCACGGACTGCAGAAGGACGCGGGCGTCCACGTCGGCGTCGCGGAGGGCGAGTTGTCGTTTGACACACCGCGCAAGTCTGAGACGGAGGACGCGTCGACGACCTAGGCGCTGGTTCCGGCATCCCAATCCGTCGAAATACCCCTGGCGCCGGCCGGGGGTATTTTGTTTTCTTTTTGCTCCGCAACAGCACCTCTGATAGCATCGCGTGGTTTGTGCCCCCTCTTTTGTAGGTTCATGACTGACAACAAGCTAGCGATTTTGGTAGGCGCCGTGGCGGTGTTCCTCGCGGGGTCGGCGGCTCACGCCCAGGCCCCGGGACGTCCCACCACGTTCATTCAGCGCATCGAGGTGAAGGGGAACGAGCAAGTCTCGGCCCCCAAGATCCGCCGCGTGCTGGGTGCGAAGGTGGGCGAGCCCTACGACGTCGACCGGCTGCGGCCGGGGCTGAAGCGGCTCTACGAGACCAAGCAGTTTCGCGACGTGCGCGCCTACCGCGAGGACGGGACGGCGTCCGACTCGGTCGTCGTCATCGTCGAGGTGGCGGAGTTTCCGCGCGTCGACGAGGTGCGCTTCGAGGGCGACGATCACGTCGGCAAGGACGATTTGAAGAAAGCGATCACCGTCGACAAGGGAACCTTCGTGCGGCCGTCGCTCTTGGAGAAGGACCGCACCGCCATCGCCGATCTTTACAAGGAGAAGGGCTACTACAGCGTCGCGGTGACGGACACGGTAATGAAGGACACCAAAGAAAAGAAGCAAGTGCTGGTGTATGTCATTCGCGAAGGGGCGAAGGTGAAGGTGCGCCACGTCGATTTCGTAGGCTCGCGCCTCGTCGACACCGAGAGTATTCGCAAGGCCATCAAGACCAAGCCCAAGGGATTCTTGCGCGGCGGCGATTTCAGCCCCAAGCAGCTGGCGGAGGATCGCGAAGGCATCATTCAGCTGTACAAGACGTACGGCTTCCTCGATGCCACCGTCGACGAGCCCGAGCTCGACTTTGCCGCCAACAGCAAGGACGTCGACATCTATTTCACTATCAACGAAGGCCGCCAGTACTACGTGGGTGACATCGACTGGAAGGGGAACGAGCTCTTGCCCGACAGCGTCATCGCGTCGCAGATCACCTTTCACAAGGGGCAAGTGTTCAACGACATTGCACTCACCCAGATGCAGTTCAACCTGTCCAACTTGTACGGCGACCGCGGTTACATCTATGCCACCGTGACACCGGTCAAGCACCCGGTGCGCGGCAACGTCATCGACCTGACCTTCGAAATCCAGCAGGGCAATCTGGCGCACGTGCGCGAGATCAACATCGTGGGCAACACGAAAACGTGGGAGGAAGTGATCCGGCGCGAGCTGGTGCTCATGCCGGGTGACGTGTTCTCCAGCAATCGGCTGCGGCGCTCGCTGCGCGAAGTGTTCAACCTGGGTTTCTTCGCGGGGCCGCCGGAGCCGCAGGTCACACAGGCCAACGACCAAGGCGACATCGATCTCACTCTGCGCGTGGAGGAGAAATCGGCGGGGCAGTTCCGCGTGGGCGCGGGCTTCTCGCAGCTCAACCGCATCAGCGGGTTCATCGGCATCACCGAGCCCAACTTCCTCGGACGCGGCTACCGCGTGAGCGGCAACTGGGAGTTCGCGCGCTCGCGCCAGGACATCAGCTTGTCGTTCACCCAGCCGTGGGCCTTCGGCACGCCGACGGAAATCACCGGGTCGGTGTACGCCGCCAACCAGGACCGCGTGTCGCAGCAGTTCTACTCCGACCGCCGCACCGGTTTTTCGCTGCGTGTCGGGCGGCCGTTCCCCTGGCTCGATTACACCACGGCTTCGGTCCGCTACAGCCTGGAAGAAGTGGAGCTGGCCGACTTCACCGCCGGCTACAACGGCCCACTGCGTTTCGAAGTGTGGCCGCAAACCACGAGCTCGATCGGTCTCACGCTGTTCCGCAACTCGACCGATAGCCCGTTCCACCCTACGTTGGGCACGCGCACCACGTTCAACGCGCGCTGGACCGGTGCCATACTGGGCGGCGACGTCGACATCCAACGCTACGAGATCGACATGTCGTGGTATCAGTCGCTGTTGTGGAAGTTCGTGCTCGAGCTGCGCGAGAACATCGGTGTGGTGGATGGATACGCCAACGCCGGGCAGGTTCCCGACTACGAACGCTTTCGCCTGGGCGGCAATCGTCGTTACGGCGTGCGCGGCTACGACTTCTACGAGATCACGCCGCGTGGCAACGATCCGTTCACCGGCGGTCGCTTCTACAGCATCACGGTGGCCCAGATCGAGTTTCCCATCGTGGCGCCGACCGTGTACGGGCGTACCTTCCTCGACATGGGTGGCACGTGGAACAGCTTCGGCAGCAGCGAATGGGGCGATCTGTTCAAGGGGGCCGGCATGGGTATCGTCATCGAGCTGCCCATGATTGGGCTCTTCGGCTTCGACTACGCATATGGTTTCGACCGCTTCGGCGGAGCTCGCTGGGAGCCGCACATCACCTTCGGATCGTCTTTCTAACGTGACCGTGACTGTTACTCAAGGAGAGTGTAACTGATGAAGCTCAAGCTGCTTGGAATGTTTCTCGGAGCCGCGGTGGCGCTCCTGGGCGGGGTCGAGTCCGCGCTTGCCCAGGAGGTCAAGATTGGGTACATTGACTCGATAAAAATCTTTGCAGAAAACAAGGAGACGCAGGACGCCGAACGCGTGTATCGTCAAGACGTCCAACAGTGGGAAGCCCAGAAGCAGCGCATGGAACAAGAGATTGCGCGTATGGGCGAAGAGCTGAATGCGCAGAGTCCGATGTTATCGGAAGAGAAAAAACAAGAGCGCCGGCTCGAGATGAACCGCAAGATGGACGAGTACAAGCGCTTCATGGAAGAAACCTTCGGCGACAATGGCCTGGCCGCGAAGCGCAACAAAGAGCTGACACAACCGATAGTCGACAAGATAAATCGAATTATCGAGCAAATCGCAATCGAGCAGAAGTACAGCATGGTATTCGATGTCGCCAACGCGAACGTCGTGTATGCGGACAAGAAGCTCGACCTGACCGACCTCGTGCTGACGCGCTTGAACCAGCGGTAGTGACCGCTAGTTGGCGTTTTAGGCAGGTGCAGAATTTTTTTGGGTGCCCGTTCGTACAAGCTGTACGAGCTCGCCGAGCTCGTTGGTGGTACCGTCGACGGTGATGGCCAGACGTTGATCCGCGGAGTGGCGGGGATTCGCGAGGCGCAGCCGGGCGAAATCACCTTTATTGCCAATTCCAAATACGAAGAGTTCCTCGACGTCACGCGTGCTTCGGCGGTTATCACCTCCCAGGGGCGCTCGGCGCAGAAGCCCGTCATTCGGATCGACAATCCCTACTACGCCTATCTCCAGGTCTTGAATTTGTTCGCCGCCGACGTGGCCGTGCGTTATCCGCGCGGCGTGCACGAATCGGCGGTGGTGGACGCGGGGGCCTCGCTCGGCGCCAACGTCGCCGTCGGGCCGCTGTGCCACGTGGCCAAGGGCGCCCGCATCGGCGACAACACCACCTTGGTGGCTGGCGTGTTTGTGGGCGAGGCGGTCCAGATCGGACGCGACTGCCTCATCTATCCCAACGTCACCATGCGCGAAGGCACCGCGGTGGGCGACCGCGTCATTCTGCAGCCCGGCGTGGTGCTGGGCGCCGACGGTTTTGGCTACGCCAAGAACGGCTCGACCCATCACAAGGTGCCGCAGATCGGCCGCGTCGTCATCGAGGACGACGTGGAGATCGGTGCTAATTCCTGCGTCGATCGGGCCACCACCGGCGAGACGCGCATTCGCCGCGGGAGCAAGATCGACAATTTGGTACAGGTCGCGCACAACGTGGTCATGGGCGAGCACTGCGTGGTGGCTGCGCAAGTCGGTATCTCGGGGAGCACCGAGATCGGTACTGGCGTGGTCATCGGGGGACAGGCCGGGATCGGTGGACACATTACCATCGGGGAGCGCGCCATGCTCGCGGGACAGGCCGGCGTCACCAAGGACGTGCCCGCCAACACCGCGGTCTCGGGTTATCCGGCGCGCGAGCATTCCCTCGCCAAGCGACTCGCCGCGCACGTCGCCCTGCTACCCGAGTTCTTCCGCCGCGTGAAAGAGCTCGAGCGCCGCCTCCGTGAAGTCGAGGAGGAGGCGAGCCGCAAGTGATCCGCCAGCAACGAACCATCGCGAAAGAGTTCGTCATCGAGGGGCTGGGGCTTCACACCGGTAACACGGTCAAGATGCGGGTCAAGCCCGCACCCGCGGGAACCGGCATCAAGTTTCTGCGCGTCGATCTGAAGCCGGCGATCGAGATTCCCGCCGTGGTGACCAGCATTCCCCCGGACGGGACTTCCTTTCGCAACACCACCGTTTCCAGCGGCACGGCCGAAGTCCATACCGTCGAGCACGTGCTGGCGACCTGCTACGGCCTCGGCATCGATAACTTGATCATCGAGATCGACGCCAACGAGCCGCCCGAGCCCGCCAGCGGGACGTATGCCGCGTACGTGCGCGCCTTCGAGGATGCCGGCACCGTCAACCAAGGTGCTCCGGCCGACGTGTTCACCATCGACCGCGCGGTGACGCTCAAGGAGAACGGTGTCGAGATCAACGCCGTGCCGGCGGACGACTTTCGTGTGAGCTTCACCATTCAGTACGACAACCCGCAGATCGGGACACAGTACGCGAGCTTCACCGTCTCGCCCGAAGTGTTCGAGAAAGAAATCGCTCCCGCGCGTACCTTCGTAATGCTCGACGACGTCGACAAGCTGCGCAAACAGGGGCTGATCAAGGGCGGGAACCTCGGCAACGCGATCGTCTTCACGCCCGATGGCGTCATGAACGAGGAGTCGCTGCGCTTTCCCGACGAGTGCGTACGCCACAAGATCCTCGATTTGATCGGCGACCTGTCGTTGTTGGGGGCACCCATTCGCGGCCACGTGCACGCGGTGCGCTCGGGACACGCGGCCAACGTGCGTTTCGTGCGCAAACTATGGGAGATGCACCAGAGCAGGAAGCGCGGCGCTGCCGCCTCGGAAGCGGGTGTCTGGGACATCAATCTGATCCAAGCGATCATGCCGCACCGCTATCCCTTCCTCCTCGTCGACCGCATCATCGAGCTGGAAGACCGCAAGCGCGTGGTGGGGATCAAGAACGTCACCATCAACGAGCCGTTCTTCAACGGACATTTTCCCGGACATCCGATCATGCCCGCCGTGCTCATCATCGAAGCGATGGCACAGACGGGTGGAGTCATGCTGCTGAACACCGTCGACGATCCTAAGAAGTACTTGGTGTATTTCACGCGCGTCGACAAAGCGAAGTTTCGCCGCCCCGTCCTGCCCGGCGACCAACTCCGGTTCGAGCTGGAGATGAAGTCGCTGCGGAGAGGACTCTGTACCATGCAAGGGTTCGCCTACGTTGACGGCAAGCTGGCGGCAGAGGCCGAACTGTCTTCCGTCATCGTGGAGCGTTGACAAGGTACGTAAACAGTAAGGGAGCACTACGGTGCGCACACACATTCTCAAGAAAACCGAGATCCATCCGACCGCCGTCATACATCCGTGGGCGCGCATCGGCGAAGGCGTCAAGATCGGACCGTATACCGTCATCGGCGAAAACGTCGAAATCGGCGACGAGTGCGAGATCTCTAGTAACGTGCTCATCGAAGGTGCCACCAAGATCGGCCGCAATAACAAGTTCTTCCACGGCGCCAGTGTGGGTACCGCACCCCAGGACCTCAAGTACCGCGGCGAGACGTCGCACCTGGTGATTGGCGACGACAATGTCTTCCGTGAATTCGTCACCCTCAATCTCGCCACGGGCGAGGGTGAGAGCACCGTCATCGGCAGCAAGTGCCTGCTCATGGCCTACGTGCACGTGGCGCACAACTGTGTCATCGGCAGCGAAGTGATCCTGGCCAATGCCGTCAATCTGGCCGGCCACGTGTCGATTGGAGATTTCGTCACGGTCGGCGGAATGACCCCGGTGCACCAGTTCGTTCGCATCGGCAAATACGCGTTCATCGGTGGCGGCAGCCGCATCGAACGCGACGTCCCGCCCTTCATCAAGCTGGCGGGGAACCCGCCGCAGATCTACGGTCTCAACTCCATCGGCCTCGAGCGCCGCGGCTTCGACTCCGAGCGCCGCGCGCACGTGAAGGCCATCTACAAGCTCCTTTATCGCAGTGAACTCAACGTGACGCAGGTGCTGGAGACGCTGGACGGCGACGATTGGGATAGCGCCGACGCTGCCGAAATGGCCCAGTTCCTCCGTCACTGCGAGCGCGGCATCACCAAGTAACGCGTGGGACTGCGGGTCGGAGTCGCGGGCACGGGCCGCTTGGGGCGCGCCCACGTGCGCGTGCTGCGTTCTTTGCCCGCCGTCGAGCACGTCGCGTGCTTCGACGTCGATTCCGCGCGCGCGCGCGAGGTGGCGGCCGAGTTCGGCGCCACACCGTTCGATTCCCTGGAAGCGATGTTCCCCGCGGTAGACGCCGTGGTGGTGGTGACGACGACGTCGGCGCACGCCGCGGTGGCACTAGCTGCTATCGCCGCGGGCAAGGACGTCTTCGTCGAGAAACCCATCACCAGCCGTCTCGCCGACGGGGAAGCGGTGGTGAGTGCCGCGCGCTCGGCCGGGCGCATTCTCCAGGTGGGGCACATCGAGCGCTTCAACGGCGCTATCCAGGCCGTCCTCTCGCGTATCGAGTCGCCCCTGTTCATCGAAGTTCACCGCCTCGCTCCCTTCACCATTCGCGGCGCCGACGTCTCGGTGGTGATGGACCTCATGATCCACGACCTCGACCTGCTCGGTCTGTTGGTGGGCGCGCGGCCCGTGGAGGTGCGCGCGAAGGGAGCCGCCATCATCACCGACGAGCCCGACATCGTAAACGCGCGCTTGGAATACGACGGCGGGTGCGTGGCCAACGTCACCGCGAGCCGTGTGACCGCGGCACCCATGCGCAAAGTGCGCGTCTTTTCCGAAGCCGGTTATTTCTCCATCGACTTGCTCGCGGGAGTTGCCACGCACTATCGCAAGGGACCCAAGCTCTCCGAGCAGCTCGCGGCACTGCGCAGCGGGGCTACCGTCGGTTTGGCCGACATGGTCAGGGTGGAGCAGCTGCGCGGCGACGGCGTCGAACCCCTGCATAAGGAGCTGGAGGCGTTTTGCGCGGCGCTGGACACGCGCACCGCACCCCCGGTTACCGGCGAAGACGGCTTGGAAGCGATGCGCCTCGCCACTACCATCCTCGAGCGAGTGGGACGCGCTCGCGTCTAACCCTATGAAGCACTCGACCGGCATCGTGCTGTGCGCCGGCGAGCTGTCAGGCGACATGCACGCCGCGCACGTGGTGCGCGCGCTGCGCGCCGGCGGTGCCAGTGTCGCCGGCATGGGCGGGGCGCACTGCGCGGCCGCCGGCATGGATGTTCGCTACCACCACCGCGACTACGCCGTCATCGGATTCACCGGGGTGGTGGCCGCACTGCCCAAGTTTTACCGCCTCGAGCGCGCCATGAAAGCGCTCATCGACCGCGCCGCACTCTTCATCGCGGTCGACTATCCCGGTCTCAACTTGCGCCTGTGCGAGTACGCCAAGCGTCGCGGCGTTCCCGTTCTCTACTACATTGCGCCGCAGGTGTGGGCGTGGGGGGCGAAGCGGGTGGGGCGCATGCAGCAGTGCGTCGACCACGTGGCCGTCGTCTTGCCTTTCGAAACCGAAATCTATCGCCGCGCTGGAATTCCCGTCGAGTTCGTCGGACATCCGTTCATCGTCGACCACGAGCTGCCCGACCCGACCCCGCAAGCGCATCGCGATGGCATTGCACTCCTGCCGGGAAGCCGGCCAACGGAAGTCCGGCAGATGCTTCCCGTCATCACCGCGGCGGCGCAGGAAATCGCCCGCGCACGACCCGGAACCCGGTTCGTAATTGCCAAGAGCCCGGTGGTCGATGAAGAGAATTATGCGCACGCGCTGCGCGCATGCGATGCGCGCCTCGAGCCCGACGCGGTGGCGGCGTTGTCGGGCGCACGCGCGGCGGTGGTGGCCTCGGGCACCGCGACGCTACAGTCGGCATTGTTGGAAACCCCGCTGGTCGTCGTTTATCGAACCACCGCCATCAACTACGCGTTGGCGCGCCGTATGGTCACTATCGAGAACATCGGGTTGGTCAACGTGCTCCTGGGCGAGCGCGTGGCACCCGAGCTCGTGCAAGACGAGGCGCGCGCGCCGGCCGTGGCGCGTACCCTCTTGGACATCGCGGAAGACGAGCCGCGTCGTGAGGCCATGCTGCGGCGATTTCGCGAGCTGCGGACCTCACTCGCCGGTGGTGGCGGGGCCGAGCGCGTGGCGGAGCTGGCGCTCGCCTTGGCGCGGCGGAGCGCGCGCGCATGAAATCGTCGCTAGTTCTTGTCCCTCCCATCGGGGCCGCGGTGATCAGCATGCTCTCGGCGACCTGGCGCATCACCGTGCGCGGCCAGGAACACCTGGAGGACGCCCGCCGCTCGAATACGCGGGTGGTATTTGCCTTCTGGCACGGCCGCATGCTGCCTCTTCTGCACGTGCATCGCAGCGATCGCGCGCGCATCCGAGTGCTCGCCAGCGAGCATCACGACGGCGAGCTATTGGCGCGCACGATCGGCTACTTGGGCGTTGAACACGTGAGCGGGTCGAGCACGCGCGGCGGTACCAAAGCGATTCTCGCCCTCACCGATTCCGTGCGTGCGGGCTACGACGTGGCGGTGACCGTCGACGGACCCAGGGGCCCGCGTTTTCAAGTCAAACCCGGCGTGGTGGAGGTGGCCAAGATCACCGGTGCCGCCATCGTTCCGCTCACAACGGCGTCGCGCAGTCATCGTACCTTCCGCTCGTGGGATGCGTTCGAGCTGCCGCGACCGTTCACGCGCGTGCTGGCGGAGTACGGCCCGCCCGTACGAGTTGCCGCCGACGCCGACCGCGAGGCGCAGGAAGCGGCTCGCCTCCAGCTCGAAGCCGTGTTGCGCTCGATGACCGAAGCGTGCGACCGCGAGATGCGGGGGGACGCAGGGTGAAGTCGCATGGGGAACAGCAAATGATGGGCGAAGGCATCCCCCTCTTGCAGCCGGTGGCGTGGCTTTACCGAGGCGGTGTCGCCGTGGTGCGCGCGCGCCGCGCGGGCAAACCGGGGCGTGCCCGTCCGCGCGTCGTGTCGGTGGGAAATCTAACCGTGGGCGGAAGCGGAAAGACGCCGATGGCGTTGTGGCTGGTCGAGCGCGTGCTGGCCGCGGGGAAGTCGGTTGCGTACGCAAGCCGGGGATTCGCCGGTGCCGCCGAGCGCGGTCCGGCGATTACGTGGGTGCCGGCCGAGAAGGCCGGTGCGCCCGGCTCCTTTGCCGGCTTGCGGGTCGTCGCGCGCGCGGCGGACTTGGCCGACACGGTCGGCGATGAAGCGGCCGTAGTCGCACAGCGTGCCTCCGGCGCGAATCTCTTGGTGGCGCGCGATAAAAGACGCGCCGTCGAAGCCGCCGCGATCATGGCGCTCGACGTCGTGGTGGTCGACGACGCCTTGCAAACCTTCGGGCTCGCGCGCCACGTCGACGTGGTCATGCTGGATGCACGGCGTCCGCTCGGCAACGGTCGCTTGCTGCCGGCCGGGCCGCTGCGCGAGCCGCCCGCCGCGCTCGCGCGAGCCGACATCGTGGTGTTCAACGGTGCCGCCGACCTCGCCGCGACCGAAGAGGCGCGCCGTTGCGTGGCCGCCCACCTTCGACCCGGCCAACTCATCTATGGGCTCCAGCGTCGCGTGACGTTGCTCCCCGGGACACCATCCGCGCGCCAACGTCCCCGCGATGCGCTGCTCGTCGCCGGCATCGCCCGCCCCGACGATTTTCGCGACTCGCTGGCGACCGCCGGCGTGCACGCGAGCGACGTGCTGGCATATCGCGACCATTACCGCTATCTCGAGCGCGATGCGCGCCGCATTCGCGAGCGCGCTGGCACGCGTGCCATCGTCACTACGGAGAAGGACTGGGTGAAGCTCTACCGCTTCGATTGGGAGAGCGCGGCGGTGTGGATCGCACGCCTCGACGTCGAGCTGGTGGGCGAGGGCGACGTCGACACGTGGCTCTTGCCGTAAAAAAAACGAGCGCCGCAGATGTCTGCGGCGCTCGCCGTTCGTCCAGGAGGTTCAAGCCCGAGCTGGCCTCGGACGAATCGAATGCTAGAGCGTGTCGGCGAAGTGGACCGTAGCCGAAGCCTGCGTCTTGATCTCCGAGGTCGTGCCCGGTTCGCGGCACGTGAACTCGACGGTCACCTGCATCACGATGGTGTTGGTGGTGCCAGCAAGCGGCGCGAGGATCGGCCCGGTCTTGTCCGCCCAGGTCACCAAGCGCACCACCGACCCGATCGGCATGCTCGCGTCGATCGGCAAATAGATATTAACTTCCTCTTCGTGCGGCGAAAGCGTGCCGCTGCCGCCGTCGGTGCGTACCCACGTCACGCGATACCTCTCGACGATCACGTCGCCGCGCGGAGCGGTAATGAACTCGTTGAACGGTCTGAGCCAAAAATCGGCGGGGATGAAGTCTTCGAATATCACACCACCGTCGGTGACGTCGCTCTCGATGGGACCTCCCTCATTGAGAGTGACGTTGACGGTGACGCGTCCCTCTTCGTCCGTGTCGTCGCAGCCGACGAATCCAATCGCCGCGAAGAGCAGCAACGCGGCTGACGCAGCGACGCTTACCGAATGACGCTTGTGCATGACGCACCTACCTCCTGAATGAGTTCCTTTTTGAGAAATTCCGAAGTCGCTCGGGTACTTCCGACGACCCATACGCAACCCCTATGCCAGCGCCCGCAACCGGCCGGCCATCCCAATTATAAGCTCCAAAGCCACTTAGCGCATCGGTCCGGCCTTCGCTGGCGGGCGCAAAGAATCGGCCTACGGTCACGGATGCAAACTGCCGCACGGCGGGCTTCGCAGTTGCAATCCGGCGGCCGGTTGCCTAGCATGGCCTCGTCGCCCGTTCATCTCGCGTACCGACCCACGTTTGCAGCCAGCCAGGCAGTGATTCACACCGACTTCCTCATCATCGGCTCGGGCATCGCGGGGCTCTCTCTCGCCTTGAACCTCGCCGAGCGCGGCCGGGTCACCCTGGTCACCAAGAAAGCACTCGAGGACTCCAACACCAACTATGCCCAGGGCGGGGTAGCGAGTGTGCTCGGCGAGGACGACAGCTTCGACCTCCACGTGCAGGACACTCTGGCCGCGGGAGCAGGGCTGTGCCGGCGCGAAATCGTCGAGATGGTGGTGCGCGACGGACCCGCCCGCATCCGCGACTTGGAGTCGCTGGGGGTGGCGTTCACCACGCAAGGCGGCCAGTTGGCGCTGGGGTTGGAGGGGGGACATTCGCGCCACCGCATCGTTCACAACGCCGACCACACGGGTCGCGAGATCGAGACGCATTTGCTCGACGCGGTGCTCGACCACGAGCGCATCGATGTGCATCCGTACCACATGGCAATCGATCTCATCGGTCCGCGCCACGTGGAGCGCGCGAACGTCCGCGGCGTGTGGGGCGCGTACGCGCTCGACGCGGCCACCGGTGAGGTGCGAGCCTTCGTCGCCAAACGCACCGTGCTTGCCACCGGTGGCGCGGGCAAGGTTTACCGCTACACCACCAATCCCGATATTGCCACCGGCGACGGTGTCGCCATGGCGCATCGCGCGGGCGCGCGGATTGCAAACCTCGAGTTCGTGCAGTTTCATCCCACCTGTCTGTACCATCCGCGCGCGAAGTCCTTCTTGCTGACCGAAGCGCTGCGCGGCGAAGGTGGTCGATTGATCGACGCGGCCGGTGCGCGCTTCATGGACGCGTACGACGCGCGCGGCGAGCTCGCACCGCGCGACATCGTGGCGCGCGCCATCGACAGCGAGATGAAGAAGACGGCCGCGCCGTGTGTCTACTTGGACGTGACCCAGCTGCCGAGCGGCATGATCGAGCGGCGCTTCCCCAGCATTCTGGAGCGCTGTCTCGACTTTGGCATCGATCCGCGCCGCGAGCCGATCCCGGTGGTTCCCGCCACCCACTACTTCTGCGGTGGGATCGACGTCGACGCGCGCGGCCGCTCGTCCATCGAGAACTTGTTTGCGATCGGAGAGGTGAGCCATACCGGCTTGCACGGAGCAAACCGGCTCGCCAGCAACTCGCTGTTGGAGGCGTTGGTGTTCGCGGAACGCGCCTACGACGGTGTGCTGGAGAATGTCGACACGGTGACGCTGCCCGCCGTCCAACCGTGGGAAGCACCGCGCGGCCACGTCGCACCCGACCCCATGGTGCTCGAGCACGACTGGGACGAAGCGCGCCGCGTGATGTGGGACTATGTCGGCATCGTGCGCAGCGACCAACGCCTGACCATCGCCACCGAGCGCCTCTCGTCGCTGGCCGCTACCGTGGAATCGGTGTATCGAAAAAGCCGCGTCAACCAGGACCTGCTCGAGCTGCGCAACATCATCGAAGTGGGACGGCTGGTAGTGCGCTCGGCGCTCTTGCGCAAGGAGAGCCGCGGCCTGCACTACACCGAGACGTATCCCGACCGCGACGACGCGCATTTCTTGCGCGACACCGTGCTGGAACGGGGCGGGGAGTAGGATGGAGTGGTACAAGGTCGCTTTCGGCGAGATTTACCCGCTCGTCTACCCGCACCGCGACGACGATGAAGCGCTGCGCGTCGCGGCGAGCCTCATCCCTCTGCTCGACGGGCGCACGCCTCTGTTGGATGTCGCGTGTGGCAACGGGCGCTACCTGCGCGCGTTCCAGACGGCGGGCCGCGACGTGTACGGTGTCGATCTTTCGGCGTATCTGCTGGCGGATGCGGTCGCGACGCGCTCACTGCGCGGCCGTGTGGTCATCGGCGATATGCGCATGCTTCCGTTTCGGGACGAATGTGCCGGTGCGGTGGTCAACATGTTCACCAGCTTCGGCTATTTCGAGACCGACCTGGACAACGTACGCGTCATGCAAGAGATTGCACGGGTACTCGCGATCGGAGGTCGCTTCCTGATGGACTTTCTCAATGCGACCGTGCTCGAGCGCGAGCTGGCCATGGGCAAACCCACGGTGCGTCGCGAGGGTGACGTTGTCATCGAAGAACACCGCGAGATTACCGACGAGGGGCGCGTGCTCAGCAAGCGGGTGCGGGTCACGGGTGCGCGGAAAGAACCCATCGACTACAGCGAACGACTCCGCCTCTACCGTCACGAGGAGCTCGTGGCGATGGCGGAAGCGAGTGGGTTATCGCCGCTGGCGCTTTATGGCGACTATGATCTCGCCGCCTTTGACGCGCGGCATTCGCCGCGCGTTCTGTTGCTGTGTGAAAAACCAAGGAGCAGCGCGTGACCGCACTGGCGACGGTTCCCGTCAAATTGCTGCCGGGCACGAGTACGCTCTATCGCGACTATGCGAATGGCGCGGATTCGCCGGTGCACGCCCGTCTGGGGAGCTTTCGTTTCGGCTCCGAAGCGTGGCAGCGCGCCCTCGCATCCGCGCCGCTTCTCGACGCGGCGCTCGTCGAGCGCGTGGTGGCGCAGAATGAAGCACTGGGTGCACGTTCTGAGCTTCTCGAGCGCGCGCGCGGCTTGGCGAAGGGAGATGGACGGGTCGTGGTTACCGGTCAACAACCTGGTGTGGCCGGAGGCCCGTTGCTCTCGCTGTACAAAGCCGCCACGGCCGTGGCACTCGCACGCGAGCTGGAAGCGCGCGCGGGAGTGCCGTGCGTTCCCATCTTCTGGCTGGGCTCCGACGACGACGACTTCGCCGAGATCCGCGAGCTCAATTTGATGTCGTCCTCGCTCGAGGTGGTGTCGGTGAGCCTCGATGCCTCGGTGCACGCGCCCGGCCGCCGGGTGGGCGACATTGACGGGACGGCGGTGGCGCGCGCATGGGACGCGGTGGCTCCCTTCATCGCTCGCTCGGACACCGTGGCCGATGCCAGCACCTGGATGCGTGAAGGCGACCTGGGCCGCATCGCGGCGCGCGTGTTGGTGGCGATGACGGACGGCAACCTGCTCGTGATCGACGCCCGCGAGAGGCACTTGCGCGAAGCCGGCCGTGCCACCTTGCTCGAGTTCTTCGACCGCGAAGACGAGATTCGTGCGCGCGTGCGCGCCGAGAGCGAGGCGCTGGTGGCGGAGGGCTACCACGCGCAGATCGAGATGGGGAGCGACTCGGGGTTGTTCCTCACCGTCGACGGTGTGCGACGGAGGATTCCCCAAGACGCGCGCGCCGCGGCGCGCGCGGCCTTCGAGCGCGACATTGCTTCCATAAGCCCGGGTGTGGTGGCGCGCACGCTCTTGCAAGACGCCGTGCTGCAACCGGCGGCGGTGGTCCTGGGTCCGGCCGAGATTGCCTATCGTGCCCAGCTCACGCCCGTGTTCGACCTTCTTGGTATTGCCGCGCCGGTGGTGTTTCCGCGCTTGGCGGCGACCTTTGCGCCGCCGGCGGTGAAGGACGCGGTCGAGCGGTGTGGTGTGTCCGCCGATTTGCTCGCCACCGACCCGCCGGCGTGGGTCACCCGCACCATGGACGCACTCACGCGCGACGACGTGGCGCAGCACGCCAAGTCTTTCCAGGAGCGATTCCGCGAGATAGCCGACACCTTCCTGAAAGTCGCGACCACCCGCCTCGACGAGCGCGTTACCGAGAAGCTCGTGCGGCGTGTCGACGACGTCGCGCAGCGCGTGCGCGTGGTGGCCGAGGGCGCGGTCGAGCAGGATGCGTTGGCGGGTGCGTCGCAATGGCCGTGGCTGGCTCAAGCGGCACAGCTATTCGCGCGCGACGGCGAGGCACAGGAGAGATTCATGTCCGCGCTGGTCCCGTACACCTTCCACGGCGCGCGTGCCCGGCAGATGGTGGACGAAGAGAGTGCCGCCCACGTCGCGAGCGCGTTAGACGGCACGGTAATGCATCGTGTATATTCGCGGTAACATGCGCGTGCTCGCCATCGGCATTCACCCCGACGACGTGGAGATCAGCTGCGGAGGCACGGTCGCCGTGCATGCCGCGCGCGGCGACGAGGTCGTGATTCTGGACCTGACGCGGGGCGAGTCGTCCACCAACGGCACTCCCGAGGCGCGCGCGCGCGAAGCGGAAGCGGCGGCCCGGATCCTGGGTGTGACGCGCCGCGTCAACGCGGCACTCCCCGACGCCGGACTTCGCAGCGACGATTTGGAGCAACGCCGCGCCATCGTGACCGTCATTCGCTCGGTGCGGCCGCACGTCGTCCTCATTCCCAACGCGAACGATCAACACCCCGACCATGCCGCCGGCGGCATCCTGTCGCAGCACGCGGTCTTCATGGCGAACGTGGACGGATACGCGACCGAAGAGGGAGGCGCGCGCCAGGCGCGCTGGGGTGTGGCGCGTTCTCTCCTCTACTCCGGACGCCGGGAGGTGCGCCCCGATCTCGTCGTCGACATCACCACCGTGTACGAAACCAAGACCAAGGCCATCCGCGCGCACGCCACGCAAGTGGGGACCGGCAAGGAGCTCCTGGCCACCCCACTCACCGACCCGCGCTTTCTCTCGGTGGTCGAAGCGCGCGACCGTGTCGCCGGCCGCCGCATCGGTGCGACCTTCGGAGAAGCCTTCGAGCTCGTGTCTCCGCTGGGCCTCACCGACTTCTCGTCGCTTATCAAGCCGGAGGCGTAACCTCGTTGTCGCGACTCAAGATCGGAATCGTGTGCTACCCCACGCTGGGGGGCAGCGGGGTGGTGGCGACGGAGCTCGGCAAGGCGCTGGCCAAGCTGGGCAACGAGATCCACTTCATCACCACCGGCCATCCCTCGCGCCTGTCCGGCTACGACGAGCGCGTGTACCTGCACAAGGTGGTCACGGGTGAGTACCCGCTGTTCCAGCAGTACGCGCCGTATTCGCTCAGCCTCGCCGTCAAGATTCGCGAGGTCGCCGAGCAGTACCGCCTCGACCTCGTCCATGTGCACTACGCCATCCCGCACGCCGCGTCGGCGTTCCTGGCGAAGGAGATGCTCAAGCCGCAGCGGCTGCCGACCATGACGACGCTGCACGGGACCGACATCACGCTGGTGGGGATCATGCCCTCGTACTACGAGATCACGCGCTTCAGCATCGAGAAAAGCGACGCGGTGACGGCGGTGTCGGAGTTTCTGCGCCGCGAGACGGTGCGCGAGTTCCGCATCGAGCGCCCGATCGAGGTGATTCACAACTTCGTCGACACCGAGCTGTTTCGCCCGAAGGCCAGCTGTGCCGCCCGCACCCGCTTGTCGCCCAACGGCGAGAAGGTGCTGATGCACATCTCCAACTTTCGCAAGGTCAAGAACCTGCCGGTGCTCTTACAGGTTTTCAATGACGTGCAAAAGCACATCCCGGCGCGCCTGGCGCTGGTGGGCGACGGCCCCGAGCGCGAGTCGGTCGAACGGCAGGCGGAAGACATGGGCATCATCGATCGGGTCGACTTTCTGGGCGACCAGGAGTTCGTGGCCGAATTGCTCCCGGCGGCGGATGTGTTCCTGCTCCCCAGCCAGCACGAGAGCTTCGGGCTGGCGGCGCTGGAAGCCATGGCGTGCGGAGTGCCGGTGGTGGGATCGCGCATCGGCGGTCTTCCCGAAGTGATCATTCACGAAGAAACCGGATACCTGTGCGATCCCAACGACGTCGCCTGCATGTCGGCCATCGTGCTGGGCCTCTTGCGCGACGAGGACCTGCGCCTAAAGATTGGGAGAGCGGCGCGCGCGCGCGCCGAGCAGGAGTTCAACCGGGACAAGGTCGTGGCGCGATACGTAGACGCATATCAACGGCTGGTGAGCGCGTGAGCGCGGAGTTTTGGAGCGCGGTGGATCGGATTCGCGAAGGTGACGGACGCTTTGCTTCCGACGCCTACGCCTTCGTGATGGATTCGCTCGAGGTGACCATGCGGCGCATTGGCCAGCGGCGCCACGTCTCGGCCGGGGAGCTGGTGGACGGTGTTTGCGCCAACGCGCGCCAGCGCTTCGGCTTGTTCGCGTACACCGTGCTCTCCAAATGGGGGATGCGCACCAGCGACGACGTGGGCGAGATCGTCTTTCAGCTCATCGAGGCCGGCATCCTCTCGCGCCAAGAGAGCGACCGGCGCAGCGACTTCGAAGGAGTGGCCGACTTCCACGAGGTACTCGAGGCGTCGTCGTTGGAAGGGGACGCCACTTCCAACTAACCGGGCGGCCAGCCCAGTGGGCGCCCGCCCAACACGTGGACGTGGACGTGAAACACGGATTGCCCCGCGCCCGCGTGGGTGTTGATCACCAGCCGGTAGCCCGTCGACGATAGCCCCAGCTCGGCGGCGACCGCTCGCGCCGACAAGAGCAAGCGTCCCAAGAGCTCGCGGTCGCTGTCCTGTACCTCGTCCAGTGTCGCGATGTGCGCGCGCGGGATCACCAGCGCGTGGGCCGGTGCGACCGGGTTCGCGTCGCGAAACGCGACAGTCGCGTCATCTTCGAAGACTCGCTTGGCAGGTATCTCGCCGCCGACGATTCGGCAGAACACGCAGTCCTTCACGGTTTGGCTCCTTCCTATTACGCCCCCAACACGACGCCTGCCACGGCGTGGCAGTTAGCGCCCACGGTCGCGGAAGAGTATAGCGGTGCTCGGGATGCGCCACCACCGCGACGCCGGTGCAGCGGCGGGCGCGGCGCCAGTCCCGCGCCGTTGGGTATCGCCCGGCTGCGGCGCAGGCACGACAAGGCAGCATGAGAAGTCCTTGGTACGCTTCTTGCCCTTTTTCGCCGTCGGCAGTCGCCGCTCGCGCGCCGCGCTAGCGTCCCTGTAAACACGGCACTATATTGCCCGATTAGAAAGTGGTTAACGCCCCCGCTATCGCCAGGCAGGAGGATACATGGGTTCGGCGACCGAAATTATCTCGTTGATCCGCACGAAACAAGACGTCAACCAGTTTCAACGTCTCAACTGGAAGGGCAGCTTCGAAGACTATCTCGATGTGGTGGCGCACAACCCGCGCGTCACCCGCACCGCGTTCCAGCGCATGTACGACATGATCGTGTCGCACGGCGTGGAGGAATTCATCGAGCACAAGCAGAAGATCTGCCGCTACAAATTCTTCGACGACGCCGAGAACGGGGGCGCCGACGCCATCTATGGCCTCGAGCAGCCCATCATGAAGATGGTGAACATCTTCAAGGCGGCGGCCCAGCGCTACGGCACCGAGAAGCGCATCCTCCTCCTGCACGGCCCCGTGGGCAGTGCCAAGAGCACCATGGTGCGCCTGTTGAAGAAGGGCCTCGAGAACTACTCCAAGACCCCCGAGGGCGCGCTCTACACCTTCGGCTGGCGCGACGAGAGCGCGGAGACGGCGCGCTTCCTAGACTGTCCCATGCACGAGGAGCCGCTCCACCTGATTCCGGAGCAGCTGCGCGAAGAGGTCATTGCCAGCTTGAACGAGCGCGTCTCCGACCGCTCCTTCCCGGTGCGCATCGAGGGCGAGCTGTGCCCGTCGTGCCGCTTCCATTTCAACGAGCTCATGCGCCGCTACGAGGGCGACTGGACCAAGGTTATCCGCCATGTGGAAGTGCGCCGCATGGTGCTGTCGGAAAAGGACCGTGTCGGCATCGGCACCTTCCAGCCCAAGGACGAGAAGAACCAGGATTCCACCGAGCTCACCGGCGACATCAACTATCGCAAGATCGCCGAGTTCGGCTCCGACAGCGATCCGCGCGCCTTCAACTTCGACGGCGAGTTCAACGTCGCCAACCGCGGCATCATCGAGTTCATCGAGGTGCTCAAGCTCGACGTGGCCTTCCTTTACGACCTTCTCGGCGCGAGCCAGGAGCACAAGATCAAGCCCAAGAAGTTTTCGCAGACCGACATCGACGAGGTCATCATCGGCCACACCAACGAGCCCGAGTACCGCAAGCTGCAGAACAACGAGTTCATGGAGGCGCTGCGCGATCGCACCGTCAAGATCGACGTGCCCTACATAACCCGCCTGCGCGACGAGGTACGCATCTACGAGCGCGACTTCAACAGCTCCCGCATCCGCCACACCCACATCGCGCCGCATACGTTGGAAATGGCAGCCATGTGGGCGGTGTTGACGCGTATGGAAGAGCCCAAGAAGGCGTCCCTCAATCTGGTGCAGAAGCTGCGCCTCTACAACGGGCAGTCGCTGCCGGGCTACACCGAGGAAAACGTCAAGGAGCTGCGCCGCGAGACGGTGCGCGAAGGCTTGGACGGCATCTCGCCGCGCTACATCCAGGACAAGATCTCGAATGCGCTGGTCAGTGACGAAGCCGACCGCTGCATCAACCCCTTCATGGTGTTGAACGAGCTCGAGTCGGGACTCCAGCACCACTCGCTCATCAACAGCGACGAGCTGCGCAAGCGCTACCGCGACCTGTTGGCGCAGGTCAAGGACGAGTACGAGGACATCGTGAAGAACGAGGTGCAGCGCGCCATCTCGGCCGACGAGGACGCCATCACCAAGCTGTGCTCCAACTACGTGGACAACATCAAGGCGTACACGCAGAAGGAGCGCGTGAAGAACAAGTATACCGGCCAGGACGAGGAACCCGATGAGCGCTTGATGCGGTCGATCGAAGAGAAGATCGGCATTCCGGAAAACCGCAAGGACGACTTCCGGCGCGAGATCATGAACTACATCGGGGCACTGGCCATCGACGGCCGTACCTTCGACTACAAGACCAACGCGCGCCTGCAAAAGGCGCTGGAGCTCAAGCTGTTCGAGGACCAGAAGGACTCGATCAAGTTGACCAATCTGGTCTCTAGTGTGGTCGACAAGGAGACGCAGGCCAAGATCGACATCGTCAAGCAGCGCCTGATTCGGAACATGCACTATTGCGACATCTGCGCGACCGATGTCTTGAACTTCGTGGCCAGCATCTTCGCGCGCGGCGACGTCAAGAAGTCGAGCTAGCGAGACAGGGAGGGCGCGCATGGTGCAGCGCATCGACCGCGACCTGAATCGCTTCCGTCAGGTTGTCCGGGGGATCGTCAAGAAAGAGCTGCGCAAGTTCATGGTGACCGGCGAGTTGGTCGGCCGCCAGGGGCGCGGCTACGTCTCCATTCCGATCCGCCAAATCGAGATCCCGACCTTCCGCCACGAGACGCGTAAGTTTGGCGGCGTGGGACAGGGCGACGGCGAGCCCGGGACCCCGATCGGCCGCGCCGAAAACGACGGCCACGGCCCCGCGGGCGACGCTCCCGGAGAGCACATCGCCGAGGTGGAAGTGGCGATTGCCGAGCTCGCGCGCATCATGGCCGAAGAGCTCGAGCTCCCCAACATCCGGCCCAAGTCCAAGGACATCATCGAAGCCGAGCACGGGCGCTTCACCGGCATCCACAAGAACGGGCCCGAATCGCTGCGCCACTTCCGCCGCACCTTCCGCGAAGCGTTGAAGCGCCAAATTGCCTCCGGTTCGTACGACGTCGCGAACCCGGTCATTATTCCCATCAAGGAAGACAAACGCTACCGCGCGCGTCGCACCGTGCACGCGCCCGAGACCAATGCCGTCATCTTCTATTTGATGGACGTATCCGGGTCGATGGGCGATGAGCAGAAAGACGTGGTGCGCAACGAGTCGTTCTGGATCAACACCTGGTTGCGCCACCAGTACAAGGGTGTTGTCACCCGCTTCATCGTCCACGACGCCGAAGCGCGCGAGGTGGACGAGCACACCTTCTTTCATACGCGCGAGAGCGGCGGCACGCGCATCTCCTCCGCCTATCAGCTGGCGGCGGACCTCATCGAGAGCGAGTGCCCCCCAAGCGAGTTCAACGTCTACGTCTTTCATTTTTCCGACGGCGACAACTGGGGTGGGGGCGACACGCAGGTGTGCTTGAAGATCATGAGCGAGCGCTTGCTGCCGGCGGCGAACCTGTTCTGCTACGGGCAGGTGGCCAGCCCTTACGGGAGTGGCGCCTTCATCAACGACCTTTCGGGCGCGTTCAAGGCGTCCGAAAACGTCGTCTTGGCGGAGATCAACAGCCGCGAAGAGATCTACGATTCCATCAAGAAATTTCTGGGGAAGGGGCGCTAACGTGTCGACCACCGAGCAACTCGAGCTGGCATCCCTCATCGGCGAGATCGAAGACTACGCGCGCCGCTACGGGTTGGATTTCTTCCCGGTGGTGTTCGAAATGCTCGACTACGAAGGGATCAACATGGTCGCTTCGTACGGCGGTTTTCCCACGCGCTATCCGCATTGGCGTTTCGGCATGCAATACGAGTACATGCAGAAAAGCTACGGCTACGGGCTGCACAAGATCTACGAGATGGTGATCAACAACAACCCGTGCTACGCGTATCTCTTGAACTCGAACCAAATGGTGGACCAGAAGCTGGTCATCGCCCACGTCTACGCGCACTGCGACTTCTTCAAGAACAACGCCTACTTCAAGAACACCAACCGCCGCATGATGGACGAGATGGCCAACCACGGCAACCGCGTGGCCGACTACATGTCGACGTACGGTCGCGACGTGGTCGAGGACTTCATCGATGTGTGCTCGTCGCTGGAGAACCTGATCGACCCCAACGCGCTGTTCGAGCCGGCCGAGCGCCGCGAGGACCGGCGCATGACCGACGACGCGGTGCCGCTGCGCGACGTGGCGCGTCTCAAGAGCAAGTCGTACATGGATCCCTATATCAACCCGCCCGAGTACTTGGAGCGGCAGCGCAACGCCATGAACGAGGCGCGCGCGCAGCAGCAGTTTCCCGCGCGGCCGGTGAAAGACGTACTGGGCTTCTTGATCGAGCACGGGCCGCTGTCCAACTGGAAGCGCGACATTCTCTCCATGGTGCGCGAAGAGGCCTACTATTTCGCGCCGCAGGCCCAGACCAAGATCATGAACGAGGGGTGGGCGTCGTACTGGCACGAGAAGATCATGACGCAGAAGGCGCTACGGGCCAGCGAACTGGTCGATTTCGCCGACCACCACTCGTCCACGCTGGCGGTGCACCCCGGCCAGCTCAACCCGTACAAGCTCGGCTACGAGCTCTTCCACGACATCGAGCGCCGCTGGAACACGGGGCGTTTTGGCAAGGAGTACGACGAGTGCGACGACATCGCGCGCAAGGCGGCGTGGAAGCGCGACACCAACGAGGGGCGCGAAAAGATCTTCCAGGTGCGGGCGATTTACAACGACATGACGTTCATCGACGAGTTCCTGACCGAGGAATTCTGCCGCGAGCACAAGCTGTTCACATACTCGCTCAACGAACGTAACGGCCGTTATGAGATCGCCGACCGCGATTTTCGCGCGGTGAAGGAGAAGCTGCTGTTTCAGCTCACCAACCTGGGCCACCCGTTCATTACCGTGGTCGACGCCAACTTCGAAAATCGCAGCGAGCTGTATCTCAAGCACCGCTTCGACGGGGTCGAGCTACGCTCCGACTACGCCAAGGCAACCATGGAAGCGCTCTACTCGGCGTGGACGCGTCCGGTGCACGTGCAGACCCAGGTGGGTGACGCCACCGTGGTGCTCACCTACGACGGTACTACTCATCGCGAGCGCGCGCTGTCGGCGGCCGACGCCGCTTAGCCTCGCTCGCCCGCGCTTCCTTCCGCGAACACTTCGGCGGTAAACGACTGGACGACGCTTGCCGGCTCCCGCCAGGTGCCGGGTGCAAGGCCGGCCTTGAGACAGACTTCGTCCAGGAAGCGCTCGCGGTCCCATCCCCACTGCGTGGCGACTTGCGGCAGCAAGAGGCCGCGCTGC
>JAICFA010000001.1 GCA_025923935.1 Candidatus Krumholzibacteriia bacterium | reverse complement strand
TCGCGACGCGTGAGATAGGAGAAGCATGGATCCCAAGAACCTGAAATTCACCAAAGAGCACGAGTGGGTTCGCGTCGACGGCGACGAAGCCACCATCGGCATCACCGACTTCGCCGCCGGCGAGCTGGGCGACATCGTCTTTGTCGAGCTGCCGAAAGTGGGAGCGTCGGTCACCGCCATGCAATCCATGGGCACCATCGAAGCCGTGAAGACCGTGGCCGATTTGTACGCGCCGGTGTCCGGTGTCGTAACCGCCATCAACCACTCGCTCGAGCAAGGCCCCGACCTCGTCAACAAGGACCCGTTCGGCGACGGGTGGTTCGTTCGCGTCAAGATATCCAACGCGAAAGAGCTCGACGGACTCATGGATCACGCCGCTTACCAAAGGATGATCGGAAAGTAGAATGCCGTACACGTTTCACACCGACGACGACCGCCGCGCCATGCTCGACTTGCTCGGATTGAAATCCGAGGACGAGCTGGTCCAAGTCATCCCCGAGAAGTACCGCCTGCGCGGGCTTCTACCCATCGAGCGCGGCCGCACCGAGCCGGAAGTGCTGCGCATGCTGTCGCGGCTGGCCAACCGCAACGCGCCGTCGACCCAGCTTACCAGCTTCTTGGGCGGCGGCATTTACGAGCACACCGTCCCATCGGCGGTGAAGAACATCACCAGCCGTCCCGAGTTTTCGACGGCGTACACGCCGTATCAGCCCGAAGCGAGCCAGGGCACACTGCAAGTCATCTTCGAGTTTCAGACCCACATCTCGCGCCTCACGCGCCTCCCGGTGGCGAACGCGTCCATGTACGACGGTGCCTCCGCGCTCGCCGAAGCGTGCTTGATGGCGGCGAAGATCACCAAGCGCGAGGTCGTGCTGGTCCCGTACGCGCTGAACCCGCGCTACCTGCGCGTGGTGCGCTCGTACGTGTCGGGGCAGAAGATCGAGCTCAAGACCATTCCCACGACCGATAGCGGCGATATCGACGCCACCGCGCTGCATCGCGAGTTGAACGACCGCACCGCCGCCGTGGTGGTGCAAACGCCGAACTACTTCGGCGTGCTCGAGCGCCCGTGGGAATTCGAGAAAGAGGTGCACGCGGCGGGCGCGCTCGTGGTCGCGTCGACCGATCCCGTCTCGCTGTCGCTGTTGCGGCCGCCCGGCGAGTACGGCGCCGACATCGCGGTGGGTGAGTGCCAGCCGTTGGGCAACGAGATGAGCTACGGCGGTCCGCTGGTCGGCTTCATGGCGTGCAAGCAGGAATTCATCCGGCAGATGCCGGGGCGCTTGGTCAGTGCGACCAAGGACGTCGACGGGCGGGACGCGTTCGTGCTCACGCTGCAGACGCGCGAGCAGCACATTCGCCGCGAGAAGGCGACGTCGAACATCTGTACCAACCAAGGATTACTGGCGACGCGTGCCACCGTCTATATGAGCCTGCTCGGCGAGCACGGGTTCACCGAGCTGGGACGCATTTGCGCGGAGCGCGCGCACAAACTGGCGGGCATGATCGCGGCGCTGGACGGCTACTCGCTTCGCTACCGCGCGCCGTTTTTTCGCGAATTCGTGGTGGCGTGTCCGACCGACGCCGACTCGGTGGTGGAGACGGCGCGCAAACACGGCATGCTGGCGGGAATTCCGCTCGCGCGCTACTTCGGCGCGAGTGCGCGCAATCTGTTATTGGTGACGGCCACCGACCGACACTCCGACGACGATTTCAAGGCCTTGTGCGACGCGCTCAAGCGCGCCTCGCTGGTGAAGGTGGGTTAGGGATGAGTGCCAAGGATTTTTCGCAGACGATCTACGGCAAGAGCCGCCGTGGGCGCCACGGCTACCACATCTCGTCGCGTCCCACGGAAGCGCCCCGCGACATTCCGCGCGAGTACTTGCGCGAAGGCCGCATCGGACTGCCCGAAGTGGCCGAGCTGCAGGTGTTGCGCCACTACGTCGACTTGTCGACCAAGAATCACCACGTGGAAAAAGACCTCTTCCCCCTGGGCAGCTGTACCATGAAGTACAACCCCAAGGTGAACGAAGAGGTGGCCGCGATGCCCGGGTTCGCCGGATTGCACCCTGAGCAGAGCGACGACGACGCACAGGGTGCATTGGCCGTGATGCACGCGCTCGAGCAGGCGCTGGTCGCCGTTTCCGGAATGGACGCGGTGAGCGCGCAGCCCGCGGCGGGCGCGCAAGGCGAGATGCTGGGCCTGTTGCTCGCGCGCGCGTACTTCGCCGACCGCAAGGAATCGCGCCACAAAGTGCTCGTGCCCGACACCGCGCACGGCACCAATCCCGCCACCGCGTCCATCGTCGGCTTCGAGACCAAGACGTTCGCGTCGGGCAAGGACGGGCGCGTCGATTTGGACACGCTGCGCGCCGCCCTCGACGACGATGTCGCCGTGCTCATGCTCACCGTGCCCAACACCCTGGGGCTGTTCGAGCCGCACATCGGCGAGATCGTCGACCTCGTGCACCAGCGCGGCGGATTGTGCTACATGGACGGCGCCAACATGAACGCACTCATGGGGCAAGCGCGCCCCGGCGACTTCGGCTTCGACATGATGCACTTCAATTTGCACAAGACGTTTTCGACGCCGCACGGTGGCGGCGGTCCCGGGTCGGGCCCGGTCGCGGTGCGTGCGCACTTGGAGCCGTTCTTGCCGACACCGCGCGTGGTCGAGAAGGACGGCAAATACCGCCTCGACTATCAGCGGCCGAAGAGCGTGGGTGCCTTGCACTCGTTCTTCGGAAACTTTGGCATCTATCTGCGCGCGTACACGTACATCACGCGCTTGGGCGCCGACGGCATTCGTCGCGCCAGCTCGACCGCCATCCTGAACGCCAACTACCTCGCCAAGCGCGTGGCACCCGCGTATCCCGTTCCGTACGGCGAACGCTGTATGCACGAGTTCGTCGCCACCGGCGAGCCGCTGAAGAAACACGGTGTCAAGACCCTCGACGTCGCCAAGCGACTGCTCGACTTTGGCTTCTACGCGCCGACCATTTACTTCCCGTTGGTGGTGCCGGAGGCTTTGATGGTCGAACCGACGGAGACGGAAGGGCGCGAAACCCTCGACCGCTTCGCCGATGCGATGTTGCAGATCGCCCGCGAAGCAGCGGAAACTCCCGACGTGCTCTTGAGCGCGCCGACGAAGACGCCGGTGCGCCGCGTCGACGAGGCGAGTGCGAATCGTACGCCCGTCATCACGGTGCCGATGGATTGATCAGGAGGCCATGGGCTCGTTTCTCGCTCGCCGCGCCCTGCAAGCGGTACTCCTCGTCGCGATCACGCTGACGCTTTCTTTTCTGCTCCTCGATCTCGCCCCCGGCGATCCTCTCTCGCGCTACGTCGACCCGGGCATCGACCCGGCCGACGTGGAGCACCTTCGCCACTCGCTCGGTCTCGACCGGCCCCTGCACGAACGCTTCGCGTCCTGGGCCGGTGCATTCGTCACCGGAGACTTCGGCATGAGCCTCGCCGCGCATCGTCCCGTGCGCGACATTCTCGCCGAAACCATTCCGCGCACATTGGTGCTGACCTCGATTGCGCTCGCGGTGCAACTCGGCTTGGGGGTGGTGGCGGGGACCTTCGCGGCGCGCCATCGCAAGCGAGCCGGGGACCGCGCGGTGTCGTTCGCGGTGGTGGTGTTGTACGCCGTGCCGCCGTTCTACTTGGCCTACCTCCTCATCACCGTCTGCGCCGTACAACATTCCTGGCTGCCGACCGCCGGGATTGCAACCCCCGGGCTCGAGCTCGCGGGATGGCCCTGGCTCGCGGATCGTGCGCGCCACTTGATAATGCCGGCCATCGTGCTCGGAGTGGCGAGTGCCGCCGGCTTCGCGCGCTTCGCGCGGGGCAGCATGATGGACGCGTTGGCCGAAGACTACGTGCGCACCGCCCGCGCCAAGGGACTCCCTGAAGCACGCGTGATATGGCATGCGTTCCGAAACGCCCTGGGTGTCTTGATCACACTGGCGGGTTTGAGTGCGCCCCTCCTCTTGGCCGGCGCGGTGGTCGTCGAGACCGTGTTTGCCTGGCCGGGGATGGGCTCGCTCATGGTCGAATCGATCTACGCCCGCGACTACCCGGTGGTGCTGGCGGTCAACTTCGTGGGGGCGTGTCTCGTCATTCTCGGTAATTTTCTGGCCGACATCGCCGTGCTCCGCGCCGACCCGCGGGCCTCGTTGGAGGGTCCCGCGTGAGAGCCGAAGGGGTTACCTGGCTTCCGTTTGCGAGCCCCGGGACGCGCCAGGGCGTTGGCGCCGTTCTTGCAGCGGTCGTAAGCGCGTATTCCGCCGTCGTGATCGTGCGCCTGCCCACATTGACCGGCCTACCTCCCCACGAGTTGGGGGTCGTCTTGTCGGGGTGGGCGTGCGCCTACGCCGTGATGGTCTGGACCGCGCGGCGTCGCGGGCGAGTCCGTCGCCGCTTCGACGGCGACGCGGTGGCGCTCACGGCGTTCGCGCTCTTGGTGGCGATGATCGGGGTGGCCCAGCTGGGCCCACTCGTCACCGGCGCCGATCCGAGCGAAGTCGCCCCCGCGGTTCGGTACAGCGCTCCCAGCGCGGACCATCCCCTGGGGACGGACCGCTTCGGGCGCGACGTCTGGGCGCGGCTGGTGTACGGCGCGCGCGCGTCGTTTGCCGTGTGCGCGCTCTCGGTGGCGCTGGCCATGGTCATCGGGACCGTGTTCGGTGCGCTCTCGGGCATTGCACCGCGGCGCGTGGACGACATCATGATGCGCGTGGTGGACGGGCTCTTGTCGTTCCCGCGCCTATTGCTGATCTTGACCGCAGTGGCACTGGTGCCACCCGGGGCGGGAACTCTGGCGGTCTTCATTGCGGCGACGGGGTGGATGGGCCTCGCGCGCATCGTGCGCGGCGAGGTGCGGCGAATGCGCTTGCGCGAGTTCGTCGAGGCGGCGGTCGCGACCGGTGTCGCGACACCGCGCCTGTTGGCGCGACACCTGATGCCGAACGCGGTCGGCGCCGTGGTAGTCGCGGCGACGCTTAACGCGGGCACGGTGATTTTGATCGAATCGACGCTATCGTTCCTGGGCCTGGGTCTTGCCCCCCCCACGCCGAGCTGGGGCGGGATGGTGTTCGAAGGCCGCGACGCGCTGGGCAGCGCCTGGTGGGTGAGTGCATTCCCGGCGCTGGCGATCACTGCCGCGGTGGTGGCACTCAACATGGTGGGCGACGGCATTCGCGACGCGCTCGAGGTTCGCTCGTCGACCGAGGTATAGATTGTCGGAAATAATGAATAGGCGATACGATCCCAAGACGATGGACGCGAAAAGCACCGATCCTCGTGCCACGGCCGTCGAGGCCGTCGACACGCTGCTTGACATTCGCGACCTCACCGTCAGCTTCGACACGCCCGACGGGCGCGCGCGCGCCGTCGACCGCGTGAGTTTTTCCATTCGCCAAGGTGAAACGCTCGGCGTGGTGGGCGAGAGCGGATGCGGCAAGACCGTCACCGCACTGGCGCTGATGCGCCTCATCCAGACGCCGCCGGGACGCATCGAGGGCGGCGAGATCATCTTCAAGGGCAACGACCTCTTGAAGCTCCCCGAGCGCGACATGCGCAAGATCCGCGGCAACGAGATCTCGATGGTCTTCCAGGAGCCGATGACCAGCCTGAACCCGGTGTTCACCTGCGGCTACCAAGTGGAAGAAGCCGTCGTGCTGCACCAGAAGGTCAGCAAGCGCGAGGCGCAAGAGCGCACTCTGGAGATGCTGTCGCTGGTCAAGATTCCCGATCCCAAGCGCGTATCCAAGTCGTACCCGCACCAGCTGTCGGGCGGCATGCGCCAGCGCGTCATGATTGCGATGGCGCTGTCGTGCAACCCAAGTTTGCTGATCGCCGACGAGCCGACCACGGCCCTCGACGTTACCATCCAGGCGCAAATTCTCGACCTGTTGCAGAGCCTGCAGCAGACCTTCGGCATGGCCATCCTCATGATCACGCACGATCTCGGCGTCATCGCCGAAACTTGTCGCCGCGTGATTGTCATGTACGCCGGCAAGGTGATGGAGATCGCGAGCGTCCACGACTTGTTCAACGACCCGCGACATCCCTACACGCGCGGTTTGCGCGAATCCATTCCGCGCATCGCGCACAAAGGCGAGCGCCTCAAGGTCATCCCGGGCAAGGTTCCGGATCCGCTCGCCCTTCCCAAGGGCTGCCGCTTCTCCGACCGCTGCAAGTACGCCGAGTACCGCTGCGACAACGAAGAGATCCAGCTGCGCGACGTGAGCGCGGGGCACTGGATTCGCTGCTGGAAGGACATTCAAGGTGGCTAGCACTGAGCTCGACGTCCAAAACGAACGCAAGAGCGCGCGTCGCGGCGAAGTGCTGCTCAAGGTCGACAACCTGTGCAAGCACTTCCCGATTCGGCGCGGCGTACTGTCGCGTGTGGTGGGCTGGGTGCGCGCCGTCGACGGTGTGAGCTTCGAGATCTATCGCGGCGAGACGTTGGGGCTGGTGGGGGAGAGCGGTTGCGGGAAAACCACGCTGGCGCGCGCCATCCTGCGCCTCACCGACATCTCCTCGGGCACAGTGACGTTCGACGGTACTAATGTATTCGAGCAAAACGCCGGTGACATGCGCAAGCTGCGCAAGCGCATGCAAATCGTGTTTCAAGATCCGTACGGCTCGCTGAACCCGCGCCTCACCGTGGGCAGCATGATCGCGGAGGCCATCAAGATACACAAGCTCGCCGCCGGCGACGCGGTGCGCGAGCGCGTCGCGGAGTTGCTCGATCGCGTCGGTATTCCCGCCGAGTACATGAGCCGCTACCCGCACGAATTCTCCGGCGGCCAGCGCCAACGCATCGGCATTGCGCGCGCGCTGGCGGTCAATCCCGAGCTCATCATCGCCGACGAGCCGGTGAGTGCTCTCGACGTTTCCATTCAAGCGCAGATCATCAACTTGCTCAAAGATCTGCAGGAAGCGCTCGACTTGACGTACCTGTTCATCGCGCACGATCTGGGTGTGGTGGAGTACATCAGCGACCGCGTCGCGGTGATGTACTTGGGACGCATCGTCGAAGTGGCACCGGCCACGCGCCTGTATCGCGATCCGAAGCACCCGTACACGCAAGCATTGTTGAGTGCCATGCCAACCCTCGAGCCGGGCGTGCGCCGTAAGCGCATCTTGCTCTCGGGCGACGTGCCGAGTCCGGCGAATGTGCCGCCGGGCTGTGCGTTCCACACGCGCTGCCCGCATGCGATGGCGATCTGCCGGGAGAAGACCCCGCCGCAGCGCGAGGTCGAAGCGGGGCATCGAACCGCCTGCTGGCTGTACGAGAAGTAGGAATCTCGGGCGCGGGCCTTGCAGCTTCCCGCGGTCGTAGACATAATGAAGGTGCATCCACTGCTGGAGCACCCTCCCCCAAGTTCCCCACGGGTTACGCCCCCACCTCGTAACCACAAGATAGTGATTGGCAATTAGTTCGCGCGGCGGCTGACACCGCGGGAACACCCCACGGATGACTTATATTGACAATGTCCGCCGGGCTGGTCTATATTGGCGTCGAAGTCGCTGATATTGCTAGTATTGCAGCGGACGGCTGTGATAGAGTGACCCCACCTTGTTCGAAGCCGCCGCGGAGGCTCTGGGACCGCCGCGACGGGATTCGTCCCCACCACTACATATTAACGGCGTTTTGAGCACGAGCCCTTTAGGTAGTGGTTCGTGTGCAAGCGAAAGGGGTTTCGCGAATGTTCCCACGTGACAGCCGCGGATTGACGATTGTGGTAGTCGTCTTCGCGCTCCTGGGATTTGTTACGTCGGCAGCCGTGGCGCAAACCGGGATCATCTCGGGCACGGTGGTGTCGGCGAAAGACGGTAAGCCCCTCCCTTACGCAAACGTCATTCTGGTTGGCACCACCATGGGTGCCATGAGTCTCGCCGACGGTAAGTTTGAGATCAAACCCGTCCCCATCGGCACCTACACCCTCAAAGTGATGATGATGGGTTACGCCCCCGTGGAAAAACCCAACGTCGTCGTCAACGCCGGCTCCACCGCGACGGTTCAATTCAAGCTCGACGAGAAAGTTGTGGCGAAGATCCAAGATATCGTCGTCACGGCGGACAAGGCGATGGTCGAAGTGACCGAAACCCAGGTCACCGGCAACGTCTCCGAAGAACAAGTGCAGAACATGCCGGTCGACGACATCATCGAAGCGGTCGGTTTGAAGGCAGGCATCGTCAAGACCGGCGACGACATGCACGTGCGCGGCGGCCGCAGCAACGAAGTACAGATTCAGATCGACGGTGTGCCCGTGTCGGATCCGCTCGGCGGCGGCTCGGTCGACGTCGGGACTTTGGGCACGTCGGGCTCCGAGATCGTGTCCGGCGGTATGGACGCCGAGTACGGCGACGCGCAGTCGGCGGTTATCAATATTGCTACCAAGGAAGGCGGTGCGACCTTCGGCGGCGAAGTGCGCTACTTCACCGACGACTTCGGCCGCTCCGACAAGACGTACACCAACTTCGACCGCTTGAGCCTTGGTTTCGGCGGACCGACGTGGTGGAAGAACCTGCGCTACTACGTCTCGGGCGAAGCGACCTGGAGCGACACCGAGAACACCACCATCGAGCCGCGCGAAGAGCACAAGATCACCGACTGGTTCAAATTCCGCCAGCGCCAGACGTCGGCGTACAACCTCCAGGGCAAGATGACCTACAAGATGTCGCGCATGAAAGTCGACGGCGAGGCGGTCTACTCGTCGCTGCGCGAAGACGACTTCATCAACAACTGGAACATTCAGGGTTACGTGTCAAAGGTGTGGTTTTTCCAGGGCCTCGACCTGCTCGGTCCGCCCCAGAACGGTCGCGAGCAGTTCCAGTTCGGACGACTGCGCTCCATCAATCACGGCCCGTGGGCGGACGCGAAGGATCCGGCCAAGCAGGCGGCGATGCTCAACGTGCGTCCCGTCGACGTGTACGACTTCGTGCGCAACCCCGACGGCACGCAATCGCAGGTGCTCTTCGCCAACTACCGCGCGGCCGACTTCCGTATCGGCACCACGATGGTCACGGTGCTCTGGGACGAAGTCCAGCAAGCCCCCGACGGTTCCATCACCTACAAGCCGTGGGCCTTGTTCGAAGGCTTCCAGCGTGGGGCGAGCGACTTCAAGCCGTTCATCACCTCACCGCAGGGCGCCGACTCGTCGTTCGTGCCCTTCAACTCGGCCATGCACACGCCCGAGACGCGTGCGGAAAACCTCCAGCTCAAGCTGGGATTCAGCCACAACATCACGCCCAAGCTGCTCTACACGCTCAAGCTCTCACGCCTCGATCTTAAGACCACGAGCTCGGTGCTGGATGAGTTGGGCGAGCAGAAAGCGCCGGCGGAGTTTACGACCGCCGGCTTGCCGATCACCCTGCCGGACGGCACCTTCCTGAACGCGGGTGTTTCCAATGCGGTGTGGTACACGGACGACGACTTCCCGTACTTCGTCACCGCCTACGACTACCCGTTCTATTCGGACCAGCGCTCGCTGCAGTACCTGTTCAAGGGCGACGTGGTCTCGGACCAGTTCAAGGGTCACCGCCTCAAGACCGGTATCCAAGTCCTTTATAACGACCTGAACGACGACGAGCGCGTCAACCCCGCGCAGACGCGTATCGACGAGAACGGGATTCTGCAGCAGGGCCTGAACGTCAATGTCTACGAGAACTACAACGCCGAAGGCGCGGTGTACGTGCAGGACAAGTGGGACTACGAAGGCATGGTCGTCAATGGCGGCCTGCGCTACGAGTGGTTCACGGTGGGTAACAACAGCGAGATCGACATCGCCAGCGCCGATATCGACCAATCGGTCGACGAGTTCAAGTGGAACCTCTCGCCGCGCCTCGGTGTGGCGTTTCCCATCACCGACCGCGACAAGTTCTTCTTCCACTACGGGCGCTTCACGCAATGGCCGAGTCGGCAATTCCTGTTTCGCACCCAGGATCCGGTAGGCTCGCTGGGCACGCTCGGCAACCCCAATCTGGAGCCCGAGCTGACCGTGTCGTATCAGGCCGGTATCTCGCACCAATTCACCGACGACATCGCGGCCAACTTCGTCGTGTTCAACAAGGACATCTACGGCCTCATCTCCTCGACCCGTGTGACCGACGACTCCACCGGCGTGCAGGCGTTTCGCTTCATCAACCGCACGTACGCCAGCTCGCGCGGTGTGGAGCTCTCGCTGGAGAAGCGGCTCACGCGCCGCCTGGGCTTCGAGGTCTACTACACGTATTCGTTTGCAGACGGTGTCGCCAGCGACTCCGACTTCGGGCGCTCGGCGGAAGGCTTGACCCACTTGCCGACCGAGGAGTATCCGCTCGACTGGGACCAGCGCAACACGTTCAACGTGACACTGCGCTTGCAGGATCGCAACAAGTGGGGCGCGACCATGATCTACCAGTACGGCTCGGGACTCCCGTGGACGCCGGTGGATCGCTTCGCGCGTTTGAACGATCCCACGTGGGAGAACTCGCGCCGCTTGGAGCCGACGCACAAGTTGTCGATCCAGGGCCGCAAGCTCTTCAACGTGTACGGACGCGAGCTGACACTCTTCTTCGAAGGCCGCAACTTGCTGGACGAGGACGTGCTTTTGCCCAATGGCAACGCACCGAATGCCTTCCCGGCTCTGGTCGCGGCGCAAATGGATGGCGGATCGTATTTGACGGAAACAGGGCAGTACGGCGGCGCTTATCTCCAAGATCAGGACGCCGACGGCCGCGACGACTTCAACCCGGTGTTCGACCCGACGATTTGGGAAACCCACCGTTTGTGGCGGTTGGGCCTCGGGTTTGAGTTCTAGACCGGTACGCCGGAATCCTTCAGGAGGTTGGAAACAGTGAGATCAAGGTTCATGCAGGGTATTGCGGCAGCACTCGTCGTGGCGGCGCTGCCGTCGCAGTCGTTTGCCACCGAGCCCTTCGCGAAGGTGGGTACATATTCCCTCCAGTTCCTGAAGATCGGCGTGTCGGCGCGCGGCTCCGGCATGGGAGGTGCCTTCACCGCCATTTCCAACGACGCCACCGCGACGTACTGGAACCCAGCCGGCATGGTCGATATCACGCGCACCGACATTTCGCTGTCGTACACGTGGTGGCCCGCCGATATCAAGCTCAACTACGCGGCGGGTGCGTTCACACTGCCGTTCGTGCCGGGCACGTGGGGAGTCAGCGCGCGCGCGCTCACCATGGACCCGCAGGTGGTGCGCACCATCTACCTTCCCGAAGGAACCGGCGAAGAGTTCGACGCGGGCGATATGTCGTTCGGTTTGTCGTACGCCAAGTTCTTCACCGACAAGTTCTCCTCGGGTGCGACCGTGCACTTCATCCACTCCGGTTTGGCGGAGAAGAGTGTGAACACCTTCGCCTTCGACTTCGGATTGATCTACCGCATCGGTCTGTGGGGCATGCGGCTGGGCATGATGATCCAGAGCCTCGGCAGCGAAGTCGACTACGACGACCGTTCCTCCAAGATGCCGACGATGTTCAAGGTGGCGATGGCGGCGACCCCGTACTCGCAGGGCGTCAACAGCCTTCAGGGCGTGTTCGAGTTCACCCACCCGTCGGACAACCAGGAACGCATCAACCTGGGCGCGGAGTACGGCTTCAACCAGTTCTTCTTCCTGCGCGGCGGCTATAACTTCAACACCGACGCCGAGGGGTTGTCGGCCGGCATGGGGTTGCGCATCGACACCAGCCAGACGTCGGATCTGACGTTCGACTATGCGTGGAACGATTTCGACTTCTTGGGCAATGTCCACCGCATCTCGCTCGGGTTCAGCTACTAGGATGATTCGACAGCGGAAGACTTCCGCGAACGTGGGCGCCCTTCGGGGCGCCCATTTTCTCTTGGCCGCCGCGCTGCTGTGCGCGGCACTGCCGGCCGCGGCCCAGCAAGTGGGCCACGGCGACTTCGACTTCTACCTCGACACCGCCGTCTTTCGCGGTCGCGACGATAAAGTGGTGTCGGACGTCTTCGTGCGCATTGGCAACCACTCGCTGCGTTTCAAGGAGTCGGGCAAGGCGGAGTGGAAGACGCGCGTGGTCTTCAGCTACCTACTCACCGACGACGCCGGCAAGGAAGTGGCGAAGCTCAAGGAGACGATGACGTTCGTCGAGACGAACGCCGCGCGCGTCGAAAGCTCGCTCGCGTACCAGACCGTTATCAAGCAGTTCAACCTGGCCCCGGGCGGATACTGGCTCACGGTCGCACTCGAGAACCTCGACGCGCCCAAGATCAGCGTCCTGGGACTGATCAAGAACAAGAACAAGACGTCGGTCGTGCGGCGCACCCGCTTCGCCATCCCCGAGATTCCGGACAACGAACCGTCGTTCTCGACACCGCTTTTCGTGTGGGGGGTCAACGAGCGCGAGCAGGGAATTCGCAAGTACCAGCCCAACCCGGCGCGCATGTTCGGGCTCTACAAGGACACGCTGGAGGTGTACGTCGAGCTTTATCTGCCCGACTCGCTGGCCCAAGCACCGACCTTCGACTTTCGCACGGAAATTATAAACGCCAAGGGCGAGCTCGTGCGCGAAACCAAGCGCACGCTGCCCAACCCGTCGGTGCAAAGCGGGACGGGCTTGCGCGCCTACCCGGTGTTCTTGCGCGAAGACCTCGCCGCGGTGCAGGCCGGGGTCTACTCGCTCTACTTATCGTTCGGATTGGGCGGCGAATCGATCGCGCGCGTGAAGAGCGGCGACTTTTCGGTCGCGTGGGACATGCGCACGTGGGAGATTCCGCGGCGTGAGTACTTGGCGGAAGCGCGCTTTCTTTTGGGCGACGACGAATTCACAGCCTTCCAGTCGAAGAGTCCCGGCGAGCAGGAGCAAGTTCTGGATGCGCTGTGGAAGGGCTTCGACCCCACACCCGACAGCGGCGGCAACGAGGCGTACGACACCTTCGTGGAGCGCATGGCGTACATCAATGCGCACTACAGCGAGCGCGGTCCCGCGATCTTATCGCCGCAAGGCGAGATTTACCTTCGCTACGGCCCACCCGACGAGGTCATTCAGGACGTGATTCCCCTCAACTACGAAACCCTGCAAGAGGCGGAAACGATCGTCGAGGACCCGTACCATCCCATGAACTACAGTTCCGGGCCCACCAAGGCGTACACGCTGCCCGTCATTCGCAACTCGATCACCGGGGGTTCGCCCAACGCGCGCACCCGGCCGGAAGACAACACGGGCGTGCCCTACGAGCTGTGGGTTTACCAAGCCGGCGGCGAGCCCATGCTGGCGCGCGACAAGGTTCAGGAAACCGACATCGGTATGCGCTTCCTGTTCATCGACCGCGACGGCCACGGCGTCTACACGCTGGAGCGCAGCTCCACCGTATCCGAAAAGTAATACCCGCTCGGGCCGCGGTTGACAGGGGAGGGCTGCGCCGCTATGGTCGCGCACGTCGACTGCGTATGCGAGTGACTCCGAACAACACCTGGCCGGTTCTCGCGCTGTTGACGCTCTTGCTGATGCCGGTCGTGGCGTCGGCGCAAGGCGGCATCCCGCGCACCGCACCGGTGGTCGCGAAGGCGGATTCCGACTCCGTCGCGGCCACTATCACGCCGTCCACTACCGACACCGCCGTTTCCTCCCGCGACCGCTCGTTTTTCGGCCGCATCCGCAACAGTGCGCTGGGCCAGCTCTACATCAAGGGCGGCGTCTGCATGCACCCGCTTCTGCTGTGCGCCATCATCGGCCTGGTGCTCATCGTCGAGCGGTTGTGGACGCTTTCGCGCGCGCGCACCAACACGCGCAAGCTCATGCTGGAAGTGACGGAGGCGCTGCGCACCGAAGGCCCGGACGCGGCGCTGCAAATGTGCCAGCGTTCGCGCGGTCCCATCGCCGCCATCATGCACGCCGGGCTGTTGCGCGCCGAGCGCGGCCCAGAAGCGGTGGAGAAGGCGATCAACTCGGCCGGTGCTATCGAGATGGCGCACCTCGAGCGCGGCCTGTTGGCACTCGCGTCGGTGTCGAACGTGGCCCCGCTGCTCGGATTCTTGGGCACCGTGACCGGTATGATCGCCGCGTTCGCCGCCATCGCCGCGGCCGAGCAAGTGTCGGCCAAGCTGGTGGCGAAGGGGATCGAAGAAGCGCTCATCACCACCGCCGCGGGACTCATGATCGCCGTTCCGGTGTCCGCGTTCTATTCGTACTTCGTTTTGCAGATCGATCGCTTCGTGCTCGAGATGGAAGAAGCGAGCGCGGACTTGGTCGATGAGCTCATCGATCTCGATCGCCCGTCCCGCCCGAACGGACGACCTCCGCTGTCGCGCAGCTAGCCATGATTCAGCGCCGCCGCGGCAGATTCCAATTTGGTGCGTGCGAATTTCAGGCCGCGTCGATGTCCGACCTCGCGTTCCTCTTGCTCGTGTTTTTCGTGGTGACGACCACCTTCGCGGTGGAGGAGGGAATTCCGCTCGTCTTGCCCGGAAAAGCCACCACCGCGACGCGCGTGGACGCGTCTGCTGTGCTCGAGATCCAGGCGCTGGCGGGCGGCCGTGTCGAAGTCCAGGGCCAACCCGTGGCGGTGTCGGGTGTGCGCCGCATCATCGAGCAGCGCTTGCGCAGCAATCCCGAGTTGGTGGTGCTATTGACCACGCACCGCAGCGCGGAATACGGATTGATGGTCGATTTGCTGGACGAGATCAAGCTGGCCAACTGTCGCCGCATCTCCCTCAAGACGGTGGAGTGATTCGTGCGCGCGTCTCGCTTCGAACGAAAGAATCGTGTGGCCAACACCATCCCGACGGTGTCGATGGGCGACGTGGCGTTCCTGCTGCTCATCTTTTTCATGGCGACCACCATCTTCCGGCTCGACCAGGGGCTTCAGATCGTTCTACCGCGCGCCCAGTCGACAGAAAAGCCGAGCCGCGAGCACGTCGCCGACATCTGGATCGACCAAGGTGGACGAATTTCGATCAATGACCGCTTGGTGGCGTTGTCCGAGGTCGAGAATCTCATCAAAGCGACGATGATGGAGCGGCCCGACGCCGTGGTCGCGCTCAACGCCGATACGCACGCCCCCTACGGCGTGGTCGCGGACGTCATCGAGGAGCTCAAGCAGGCCAACGCCGCGCGCTTGTCGTTCACGAGCGAGCAGGAACGGGCCCCGGCCCCGCCGCGCGCCCCCTAGGGACGTTCCCATCCCGCCTTTTTTTACCCCTGCCGGCGGGCGGTCGCGGCTATAATGGCCGGAACATTCGAACGCCCCCCGCCGTACTACGTTCGTCTTTGCTCGCGAAAACAACGGCGGCGGTGGCCGCATCTCTTTACTTGCCAATGGAAGGTGACCAGATGACTCTTCGCCGGGCGATTGCTGCCCACCTGCTAATCGTGTGCGCGCTCGTGCCCACTGCTCAGGCCGAGGTACTCGACCTCGAGCAAAGCGTCAACCTCGCTCTGCAAGCGTCCACCGACGTGGGCGTTTCGCGGGAAAACCTGCGAGTGGCGCGCGGCGATGTCATGCGCAGCTACGGCGGACTCATGCCCGACTTGGGGGTCAACTTGTGGGCGGGGCACGCATGGGCGGGGCCGACCACCGGTGTGGTCATCGACGCTCAAGGGCGTCCCATCCAGCCCAGCGGCTTCGACTACGAGCAGTATTCGTTCTCGCTCTCGAGTCAGCTCTCCTTGTTCAACTGGGGTGCCAATTACAACAACATCACGCGCTCCAAGCGCAGCGCCGACGCTGCCGCATACGACCTCAAGTACACGCAGGATCTGGTCAGCGCCATTACCATTCGCGAGTATTACGAGCTGGTGCGGCAAAACCGTCTGGAGGAAGTGCAGGTTGCCAACCTGGAGGCCAAGCGCCGCAACCTGGAACAGATCGAAGCCTTCTACAACATCGGCTCGCGCACCAAGGCGGATTACCTGCAGGCTCGTGTCGACTATTCGAACAGCGAGTTGTTGCTCATGAACGTGCGCAACGCGCAGGCACTAGCCGACGCGCGCCTCAAGTCGCGCCTCAACATTCCACAGGAGACCGAGCTCGAGATCGACGAGTCGATCGAGTTCGGACCCGCCGAGGTCGATTTCAACCAAGAGGTCGCGTACATGTTCGAGAATCGGTCCGACCTCTTGGCCAGCCAGTTCCGCATCGACGCGGCGCGCGCCGAGCTGTCGGCGGTGAAAAAAGCGCGTTATCCGACCATCGACGGATCCTTCAGCTACGGTTGGAACGACCGCGAGTTCCCCGGCAGCGGTGAGGTATTCAAGAACAACTACCAATGGTCGGTGGGTGCGTTCCTGAACTGGAATCTCTTCGACCGCTTCCAGACCAAGGCCAACATCCAGGCCACCGAGGCGCAGCAGCGCATCGCCGAGTGGAATTTGCAGCAGGCGAAGATCGACGCCGTGCTCGACGTCAAGCAGATCGTGCTCAACCTGGAGCAGGCCATCGAGCGCCTCGAGCTGGCGGAGGAAACGGTCGCAGCCGCGGAAGAAAACCTGCGCCTGGCGGAAGAGCGCTATCGCGTGGGTGCCGGTACCATTCTCGAAACCATCGAAGCGAGCTCGTCGCTCACGTCCGCGCAGGCCAGCTTGATCGACGCACGCGTCGACTATCTCGTCAATCGTGCCGATCTGCAGCGCGCTACGGGACGCAAAGTCACCGCGCGCTAATCGATCCTTGCACACTTCTCGCGCGGGCGGGCGCTGCTAGGCGGCGACCCGCCCGCGTGCTATGCTCCATACACTTCTATGCTCATCGAAATGCGCGGTATTGCCAAGCGCTACCAAATGGGCAGCCATGTGGTGAACGCGCTCGACGGGGTCGACCTGGACGTCGACCGCAACGAGTACCTCGCCTTGATGGGCCCCTCCGGCTCGGGCAAGACGACGTTCATGAACATCATCGGCTGCCTCGATTCGCCCACCGAGGGCCGCTACGTCTTGAACGGCGAAGATGTGACGAGCATGTCGGACGACACGCTGGCGCACATTCGTAACAAAGAAATCGGCTTCGTCTTTCAAACCTTCAACCTCTTGCCGCGGGCGTCGGCGTTTCAAAACGTCGAGCTGCCGCTGATCTACGCGGGGTTGGACGCCGGCACGCGGCGCGAGCGCGCGGCCGCCGCGCTGGAGGCGGTGGGGCTGCAGGATCGCGCCCACCACAAACCCAACGAGCTCTCGGGCGGGCAACGCCAGCGCGTCGCCATCGCGCGCGCACTGGTCAACCGGCCCTCCATCATTCTCGCCGACGAGCCCACCGGTAATTTGGACTCGAAGTCGGGCGCGGAGATCATGAAGCTGTTCGAGGAGCTGCACGCTCGCGGCAACACGCTAATCGTGGTGACGCACGACGACGCCGTCGCGGCGCACGCGCGACGCGAAGTGCGGCTGCGCGACGGCCGCATCGAAGTGGACCGGCGTCGCGACCCCATTCCGGCGTAGTAAGGAGCACGAGTGACCAGGAAGCGAAAGACCATCATGGTGGCGGCCGGCGTGCTGGTGCTGGCCGCATTGCTCGCCATCAATCTGGGGAGCAAACGCGGTAAGCGCGTGGACGTGGAAGTGGCGGACGTAGGCCGCCGCGACGTATCGAAGGTGGTCACCGCGTCGGGCGAGATCCAGCCCAAGCGCCGCGTCGACGTCAGTGCGACCACCATCGGCCGTGTGACCAAGCTCGCGGTGGCGGAAGGGCAGCGGGTGAAGAAGGGCGACTTCCTCCTCGAAATCGACGCCGAGCCGTACGAAACCACGGTCGAGCAGCTGCAGGCGGCCGTGCGCGGCGCGGAAGCGACCCTCCAGCTCGAGCAAGCGGGACTGCGCAAGGCGGAATACGACTTCGACCGCGCGCGCCAGTTGGGCGAAAAAGGATTCATGTCCGACACCGAGCTCAAGGACGCGCAAGCGTTGCTCGATATGGCGCGCGCGCGCGTGCAGTCGGCGGAGGAGATGCACGCGCAAGCGCAGGCCAACCTGCGGCGGGCGCGCCACGACTTGCGCCAGGTGCGCATCGTGGCGGAGATGTCGGGGGTGATTACCACCTTGAACGTCGAGGAGGGCGAGAGCGCCATCATGGGCACCATCAACAACCCCGGCACGGTGCTGTTGACCATCGCCGATCTTTCCGAGATGGAGGCGGAGGTGCGCGTCGACGAGACTGAAGTGGTGCTCGTGCGCACCGGGCAAGACGCCACCGTCCGCCTCGACGCGCAGCCCGACACCACCTATCGCGGCGTGGTCACCGAAGTCGGCAATAGTGCGTTGCGCATGCAAGTCGGCATGGGGCAGGAGTCGGTCGATTTTAAAGTCGTGGTTGCCATCAACGATTCCATCCCCAACATTCGTCCGGGACTGTCGGCGTCGGTCGACATCGGTGTCGCGAAAGAGAAGAAAGCACTCGCCGTTCCGATTCAGTGTCTCACCGTGCGCGACCCCGCGCGTCTCGCGCGCGAAAAGCGTCGCGGCAAGAACGACGAGGCGCAGGCGAGCGACACCACCTCCGCGGACACCGCCTCCAGCGACGAAAAGCCTCGCGAAATCGAAGGCGTGTTCGTGGTGGCGGACGGCGTCGCTCATTTCCGGCCGGTGCGCGTCGGCATCGCCGGCCAGAGCCATTTCGTGGTGCTTTCGGGATTGAAAGAGGGCGAACAGGTGGTGTCAGGGCCGTTCAAGACCATCGCCGATTTGAAGGACGGTCAAGCGGTCAAGGTCAAGCAGGACGCGGAGCGCCGGAAGGGGTCGTAGCGCATGCGTCCGACTCTTCGCGTCGTCCTCGAGGGCGTGCGCATCGCGTACCACGCGCTCTCGGCCAACAAGCTGCGCACGTTTCTCACTCTGCTCGGCAACATCGTCGGCATCATGTCGGTGATCGCGGTGGTGTCGCTCTTGGGCGGCATCGATCTGTACATGCGTACCGAGGTGGCGTCCGAAGGCAGCAACCTCTTCACCATTCGCCGCGTCGATTTCTTCCAGGCCATCGAGGACTTCGAAAAGTTCGTCGATAAAGTCTTGCACAACCCGCAGCTCACGCGCGCCGACGCCGTCGCGCTGCGCGAGTCGCTCCAGCACGCGCGCTACGTGAGCGCGCGCGCTGCCCAGGACGCGGTGAAGGTGTCCGCGCTGAGCAAGAGCGTCGAGGTCGAGGTGGCGGGCTGCGACGCATACTACCCGTTCGTGAACGAGATTCCGCTGGCCGAAGGCCGCCACGTCACCGAGGTGGACGACCGCGAGAACGCGCAAGTCGCACTGGTGGGGTGGGACGTGTACCAGGCGCTGCTCGCGCCGCGCGACGCGTCGGGTGCGGTGATTCGTATCGGCAACCGCCACTTTCGCGTGGTCGGCGTGGCCGCGCAACGCGGCAAGGTGCTGGGGCAGAGCCGCGACCGCTTCGTCATCGTACCGCTGGGTGCGTTCCGCAAGCTCTTCGGTCCGAATGAATCGGTCCAGATCCAAATTGTCGCCGACGACATTCGCAATCTCGACGCCGCCATGGAGGAGGCCACGGTCGCGATGCGCATCCGCCACGGCCTGGGCCCGCGCGCAGAAAACGATTTCGCGGTGTCGTCGAGCGAACAGCTGATCAATCTATGGAAGTCGGTCAGTCGCGGCGTCATGACCGCGCTGGTGGCGTTGGTGAGCGTGTCCATGCTGGTGGGCGGCATTGTGCTGATGAACACCATGGTGGTGTCGGTCACCGAGCGCACCCGCGAAGTGGGATTGCGCAAGGCGGTGGGCGCGCCGCAGGGTGCGATCATGTGGCAATTCCTGGTGGAGTCCGCAACGCTGTCGGTATTCGGGGGTGTGGCGGGAATGGCGATCGGATTCTCCATCGCGGCCATCGTGTCGGCGCTGTCGGTGCTTCCCTACGTGGTGAACGCCGCCGTGGTAGGAGTGGCACTGGCGGTGACCATCGCGTTGGGGCTCGTTTTCGGCACCTATCCCGCGCTGCGCGCCGCGCGCCTCGACCCGGTGGAAGCGCTGCGCTCGGAGTAAGCCATGCCGGCACCCATTCGCCGCAACAGTCTGTGGGACGAAAACATCGCGCAAGCGGTGGAAGTGATGCGCGCGCACCGCATGCGCTCCGCACTGCTCATCGTGGGCGTGGCCATCGGTATCGCCACCGTGCTGATGATGGTGACGGTGCTGTCGGGGCTGAGCAAGAAGATCTACCAGGACATGGCGTCCGCCAACCGCCCCTACATCTACGCGCAAAAGTTCGATTTCGTCGTGGAAGACGAGGGTGCCGAGAACTTGTGGCTCCGCCCCGACTTCACGCGCGAAGACGCCGCCGTCATCGCGTCCACCTGCCCCAGCGTGGATGCCTCGGTGTTCATGATCGAGTCGCAAGGCACCTATGTGGTTCGCTACGGCGCGGAAAAAACACCGCCCACGACTGTGCTGGGCTGCTCCTACCGGCTGCCGGAGCTGTTTTCGCTCTCCGTCGACCGCGGGCGATTCTTCACCGAGAGCGAAGAGCGTTTTCGCGAGCGCGTGGTGGTGTTGGCGGCGGGACCGGCCAAGGATTTGTTCCCGCAGCTGAACCCCATCGGCCGCTTCGTCCTCATCAACGGCGCCAAGTACGAAGTCATCGGTACCATGGCGCCGCGCAAGAGCATATTCGGTGCGTGGTCGGACAACTTCGTGTGCGTTCCGCATCCGACGTTCGGCAAGGATTTGCACACCGAGAACGATTGGATCACGCTGGGTGCAACCGTGCGCGACGGGGCATCCCTCCAACAAGGCGTGGAAGAAGTGACGCGGGCGCTGCGCGTGCGGCGCGGACTGCGGCCCGGTCAGCCCAACAACTTCTCCATCGAAACCAGCGAGTCGTTCCTTACGCTCGTCAAGAAAGTCACCGTACCCATCGGCATCGTGCTCACCATCATCGCGTCCATCGGGCTGGTAGTGGGCGGCATCGGGGTAATGAACGTCATGTTGATTTCGGTGACCGAGCGCACGCGCGAAATCGGTGTGCGGCGGGCGATCGGTGCGGCGCGCGCCGACATCATGCGGCAGTTCCTGATCGAAGCGGCCACGCTCACCGGCGTGGGCGGGGTCATCGGCGTGACACTGGGCACGGCGCTGGCCATCGGAGTCTCCAAGCTGATTCGCTTTCCGTTCGTCTTTTCTCCCGGTTGGACCGTGGTGGCACTGGTGTTTTCCATCCTGGTGGGCGTGGGCTTCGGGCTCTACCCGGCACGGCGCGCCTCCGACATGGACCCGGTGGCTGCGCTCCGCCACGAATGATCGCTGGGGTTCCTCCTTGCCCCCGAGCCGGGCGGTCGCCTAAGTTCCCTTCAAGTCGCCGCTCGGCCCGACCCATGAGTCTTATCCACCGCAGCATTTTCGCCGTCTTGACCGCGGCCGTCATCGCCGGCGCGGCCGTGTCCGCCCAGGCACAGCCGTTCGGATTGTTCGCCAACGCGTACCTCGACTCGACCCGTACTCCCGTGGCGCGCGTCACCGTCGAGGTTCCGTTTCGCACGCTCGTGTTCCTCAAGAAAGAGGGCTATTACGACGCTCGCTACGACGCGCGCATCTCGGTGCGCAAGGACGGTGGCGATGAGCCGACCACTTACGTGCTGAACGGCTTCGCCACCGTAAAAACGTACGAAGAAACGCGGCGGCGCGACGCCAAATCGCGCGCGTGGCGCGTGATCAAACTGCCGCCGGGCGATTACCAGATCGACGCGCTCCTCACCATCAAGAACACGAGCATCGGCATGCGCCGCACGGTGACGCTGCGTGTGCCCGACTTTCTCGCATCGGGCATGGCGTTCGGCACGCCCACCGTGATCTCCGTGCCCACGCCGTTTCGGCAGACGTTTGCGCGCTGGAGCGAACTCGCCCAGCAGCTCAAAGGCGCGGATGCGCCGCCCGACGCAGCCATCGTGGGGTTCGACCGCCAGCCGGGAGTGCGCTTTACTGTGTTCGTGAAAGACGGAGCGGAGCGGCGCGTGCCGGTGGATGTTTTCTACGAAGTCGTGGACGCCAACGATCACCAAATGGTCTACGGGAAACGCCGCGTCGACTTGACGGCCACCGGCAATACGGACGACGAGTTCGTGCTCATCTTCAACGTGGACGAATGGCTCCCGGGCGTGTATCGCGTCAACCTGCGAGCGCAAACGGATGCTCCACAGCGCGACGCGACCACCAGCACCGAGATCCGTATCGACGTGACGCGCGCCATGCTCGGCGCCGACTTCGACGCGACGCTGGAGGTGTTGGGATTGATCGCCAACCAGAAAGAGCTCGAGCCGCTGCGCGACGCCGCTCCCGCCGACCGCCCGGCGGCGTGGGCGAAGTTCTGGGCAGCGCGCGATCCGGACCCGAACACCATCGAGAACGAGGCCCTCACCCAGCACCTCGAGCGCGTGCAGTACGCGGTGCGGCATTACTCGCAATTCGGCGCCGGCTGGCGCTCGGACCGCGGGCGCGTCTACATTCGCTTCGGGCCGCCGGAGCAGATTGATACCGCGATGGACCAGCGCGCGCAGGGCGAATACGAGATTTGGCGTTACTACTCGCAGAATCGCACGTTCGTCTTCTTCGACATGTTTGGAGTGGGGGATTTCAAATTGGTCGAAGGCGACCTGTGAGTTTGCGAATCGGGACGATACGATCGATTCCTCGACGCGATTTTCGGCGCGCGACTAAGACACGAATTTGCGACGAATCGCGCGCCGGTATGAGCGGAGAGGAACGATCGTATCGTCCCAGCATTCTTTTCTGCGTCGCCCTCGCCGCTTTGGCAGTCAGTTGCGGGCAGGAGCGTGCGTCTTCACCCATGCTCGAGCTGGCGTTGGAGACAGCCCCCAATCGTCTCGATCCGGCATTCGCCGTCGATGTCTCCGAAGGCGAGATTTGCGCGCTCGTGTTCGAAGGGTTGGTGGGTTTATCGCCGGAAGGAGTCCTTTCGCCCGGAGTTGCGCGCGCGTGGGAAACACCCGACGGGCGCCGCTTCGTGTTTCACATCGACGCGCGCGCGCGCTTTTCCGACGGGCGTTCGGTTCGGGCCGACGATGTGCGCGCGAGCTTCGAGCGCGTGCTGGCACCGGCCACGGCCTCGCCGCGCACGTGGGTGCTCGAGCGTATTCGCGGCGCGCGTGATTTTCGCGACGGTAAGGCCAGCGCGATCGCCGGGCTGGAGGCTAGCGACGACTCGACGCTCGTCGTCGAGTTGGCGGAACCGTTTGCGCCGTTTTTGTCGATGCTGGCGCTGCCGGCGGCGCGCGTCGTCGACACGCGCAGTACGCCGGTGGACGGCATACCGTTGGGTTCGGGGCCGTGGGTGGTATCGGAGTGGGTACGCGGCGACCACATCACGTTGGTGCCCAATCCCCACCATGCGCGGCGCGCGACGGCCATCGACGGCGTGCGCTACCGCATCATCCCGGAACCGTTCACGCGTATCGCCGAGTTCGAGACGGGTGCCATCGACGTGCTGGAGATTCCCGACGCGGAAGTGCCGCGCTTTCTCGACGATTCCCAGCGGGCGTCGCGCGTGCTGAAGCGCCCCGAGCTGCGCGTATTCTACATCGGAATCAACAATCCAAAATTCACCGACGTGCGCGTGCGCCGCGCGTTGAATCACGCGGTCAATGTGGCGGAGCTGTCGCGCGTGTTGCAAGCGAGTGCCGCGATTCCCGCCCACGGCGCCATACCGCCGGGCATTCCCGGTTTCAAGGAGCGCCCCGGCTACGAGTACGATCCCGTGCTGGCGAAGCGCCTGCTGCAGGAAGCCGGCGCGGAGAATTTACACCTGGAAGTTTGGCTGCGGGAAAGTGCCGAGGGCGGCCGCGTGATGGAAGCGGTACAGGGGTATTGGCGTGCGGTGGGGGTGGATGCGACACTGGTGCGCCGCGAATGGAGTGCCTTCAAGCAGGCGGTCAGCGCCGGCAAAGTCGACGCCTTCTTGCTGGATTGGTTTGCCGACTATCCCGACGCGGAGAATTTCCTGTTTCCGCTGTTTCACTCCTCCAATCACGGTGGCGGCGGCAACCGCTCCTTCTTCTCCGATCCGCAGGTGGATCGGATGATCGAAGACGCCAGCCGCGAGCTCGACCCGGCGCGCCGCGCGGCGGCCAGCGCGAGCGTCGACAGTCTGGTGTTCTCCCAAGCACCGTGGGTCTACCTGTATTTTCCCACCACCTTCCACATCGTGGCGGAACGCGTGGACGGATACCGCCTGCCCAGTCTCTACCTCGGCAACGATTTCAGCGGCGTGCGCGTCGCGCACTAAAAGCGCCAAACGCTTCGATTGCAGCGGGCGCGCGGCTTGCGCTACGCTCGCGCGCACATGCTCGCATACACCTTTAGGCGCATTCTTTGGTTTTTCCCGATACTGCTGGGCGTAGCCACGGTCACGTTCCTATTACTGCACGTGCTCCCGGGCGATCCGGTGTTGAGCATGGTCGGCGAGCGCTACGACGCGGAAACCCTTGCGCGCCTGCGCGCCGAGATGAATCTGGACAAGCCGCTGGTGGAGCGCTACGGGCGCTACCTGGTCGACCTCGCCACGCTCGACTTCGGTAACTCGTACATCACCGGCGAGCCGGTCACGAAGACGATCCTACAGCGATTTCCCAACACGCTGCGTTTGGCCGCGGCGGCGATGGCCATCGCGGTGGTCGTGGGGGTGGGGATCGGCGTGCTCGCGGCATGGCGGCGCGGCTCGGCGTTCGATTATCTGCTCGTCGGCGGTGCGGTGGTAGGGGTGTCGATGCCGGTGTTCTGGCTGGGCGTGGTGCTGATCTACATTTTCTCGATGCGGCTCGGCGTGCTGCCCGCGTCGGGATTCGGAAACGGGAACCCGCTGTACTTGATTCTCCCGGCGCTGACACTCGCCATGGCGTCCACCGCCTACATCGCGCGCATCACGCGCTCGAGCGTGCTCGACGAAGTCCACGAGACGTATGTGAAGGCCGCGCGCGCCAAGGGTGCGCCCGAAAGCCGGGTGCTGGTGCGTCACGCACTGCGCAACGCGCTCTTGCCCATCATTACGGTCGTCGGGGTCGACTTCGGCAGCTACTTGAGCGGTGCCGTGCTCACCGAATCGATCTTCGCCTGGCCGGGTCTCGGGCGCTTCACGCTGGACGCCATTTTGAAACGTGACTTACCCGCCATTCAAGGCGCTGTCCTCTTCATGGCGGTGTTGTTCATGACCGTCAACTTGCTGGTCGATCTGCTGTATGCGCGCGTCGACCCGCGTGTAAAACTCGCCCGGGAATCGAACGCGTGAACGTCGTCAGCGCACAATCGTCGCCCGATTCGGCGCCCGCGGCGCGCAAGCGGTATCTGCGTTGGCGCTTCTTCCGCCATCGCGCCGGGATGGTGGGTGCGGTGCTGGTGACGATCGTCGTCACCGGCGGCGTGTTTGCACGTTGGTTATCGCCGTACGATCCCACCGTCATCGCGATGGATCACGCGCTCGAGCCGCCCAACGCGCAGCACGTGCTCGGCACCGATGCCTTCGGCCGTGACGTGCTCAGCCGCGTCATGCACGGTGCCGGTTTTTCACTGCAAGTGGGCGTGGTATCGCGATTGCTGGCGTTGGTGTTGGGGACGTTCCTGGGGCTTTTGGCGGGCTACTACGGCAAGCGCACCGACCAGATCGTGATGCGCCTCGCGGACGTGACTCTGGCCTACCCCGGCTTGCTGCTCTTGATTGCGGTGGTGGCGGCGGTGGGGCCGAGCAAGGTCTCGTTGTTCATCGCACTGGGAGTGGTCGGCTGGGCGGGCGTGGCACGCCTCGTGCGTTCGCAGGTGTTGTCGCTCAAGGAGCGCGAGTTCGTCACGGCGATTCGGTCGTTGGGGGCCGCCAATTCACGCGTCATCCTGCGCCACGTGCTCCCCAATGTGCTGACGCCGATACTGGTAATCTTCTCGATGGGATTGGGCGCGTCCATCATGGCTGAATCGTCCTTGAGCTTTCTCGGCCTCGGCGCGCAACCGCCGCAGCCCAGCTGGGGCTCGATGATCAGCGGGGGACTTGACTATCTTCGAGTAGCGCCGTGGCTGTCGCTGGCACCCGGCATCGTGGTAACGCTCACGGTGCTCGGATTCAATCTGGTGGGCGACGCCTTGCGCGACTTGTACGACCCCAAGCTGGGACGAACGCAACGAAGGGTGACATGATTCAGGAAGTCAACGATGCCGTGGCGGCCGTGCTCGAAGAGCGCGGACTCGACGCACGCACCTGCTCTGTGCGCGTGACGTCGCTTCCGCCCGACGGGTGGACGGTGGAGCTCGAGTGCAGCGACGCGACGGTGGCGGACGCCGCCGCCGAGCGGCTGCATCCTACCGAGGAAGACGCGCGCCGGCTGCGCATCGTCAAGCTGCCCGCGGGCGATGTGCCCGCCGCCATGATCGTTTCCAGCAGTGTCGCCGACGTACGCCGCTCGCCCGCGCACCCGTCCGAGCTCGTCTCGCAGGCGGTAATGGGGGACCGCGTCGAGCCGCTCAAGGTGGAAGGCGAGTGGGTGCTGGTGCGCCTCGACGACGGGTACATTGGGTGGATGCGGAGCTGGCATTTGATCGCCACACCCCCCGAGCAGATTCACAACTTCTACTCGCGCGCCGACCACCGCGTCGCGTTCAACCACTCCGAAGTCCTGTCGGCGCCATCTTCGGATGCACTCCCCGTGACCGACGTCGTCATCGGAACGCCGATGGCCGTGACCGGGCGCTCGGGGCGCGGGTGGCTCGCCGTCGAGCTGCCCGACGGCCGCAGCGGTTTCGTGAAGAGCACCCACCTGGAAAAGCGCCGGCATCGAAAGTTGCTGTCCAGAGAACAGTTGACGGCGACCGGCCTGCGCTTTCTGGGAATCCCGTATTTGTGGGGCGGGTCGACCCCCAAGGGCTTCGACTGCAGCGGGCTGGTGCAGCGGACCTTTCGGCTGAACGGCCGCATCCTCCCCCGGGATTCCGACATGCAGGCCCGCTTCGGGGTCGAAAAGGTGGTCAACTCGCTCGACGACCTCCAGCCCGGAGATCTGCTCTTTTTCGGCCGCGCCGCCCAACGGATCACCCACGTGGCGATGGTGCTCCCGGACCGTCTTTTTCTTCACGCATACGGACAAGTTCGTGTCAATTCACTAGATCCGTCCCATCCCTTGTACGAAGCCAGCCTCGCCCGCGATTGGCGCTCCACTCGCGACCCCCTTGCTTGACTCGGTAGAACCCCTTAATCTCGCCCCCGGAAACCTCCTAAAAAGAATGATTGACAGGTTTTGAGGGGCGCCGATAGATTTCGCGCTCAAAGCTGGAAGTGTCTCCGAAAAGGAGGCCCTTCCCCGGAGCTTCTGCCCGCGTGGCGGGTGCCGGAAGACGAACCGGAGGGCGTGGGCCGCGACAGGCCGCGCGATTGATGACTCGTAAAGGCGGTCCGCAAGGGCCGCTGCCAGGAGTGCCTTCGGCAAGGAGGTGAATGGGCTCGGGTAATTGATCGTTCGCCGCAAGGCGCACTGCCCCAGCGGAGCACCCGTCAGGGCGTTTGGTTAGTAGCCGATATCAACGGGAATGGGCCGGTGGTGACCGGCGAAGATCGGTGAAAACGCCATTCCCACCAGAGGAGGTCAATACAATGTTGAAGAACTGGAGCAAAATTGCTCTGGCTTCGGTCCTAGTTCTAATGCTCGGTGCGATGGCTGCGAATGCGACCACGTCCCGAGTCCGGTCGTTGGCAAATGTCGGCGACTACATCAGTGACGATTCCGCCGTTTACCGTTGGTACAGCACACTCGTCTCGTTCGGCAATCAGGTAAATGCCGAGATGGGCGACTGGACCGGCACCGATCTGACCGACACGCGTGGACTGGGTTGGAATCACACGTGCGGCGAGGACGGAAAGTGGGGCACGTACCGCATTACCTTGAACGAGGCCTCGCTCAGCCATCCGGGCTTCTGGATCGGCAATCCGTTCTATCAGAACCATGCGCCGCAGGAAATCGGCTTCCCGTTCGTGGGCGATCTGGAATTCCCGTACGAGGAAACTCCGATCAACCGCTGGGACATCGCGGGTGCGTGGGAGCTCGGCGAGTCGTTCGCGCTGGGCGTTTCCATTACCCAGTCGAAGTGGAGCGTCGAGGATACCTCGACCGATTTCGAGTCGGATAACAGCTGGCTCGTGTTCGGCGCAGGTGCCACTTGGACGAACAACGAGAACATGGTTCTCGACGTTCTGTTCAACTTCGGCAACGCCGGCGGCGAAACCACCGGCTTGGCCGGCCCGGGCTCGTCGCTCGAGTGGGACAGCGGCACGGCTTTCGAGATCGCCGCCCGCATCTTCTATGACTGGAAGGACAACGTCACGCTGGTTCCGGTGTTCGACTTTGCGACGTCGGAATACAGCCAGACACGTACCGAAACGCCCGCGAATCCGATTCTCGAGCCCAACGGTCAGAAGACCACCGACATCATGGTCGGCTTGGGCCTCAACATGGATGTCAACCAGGACAACATGCTCGTGTTCGCGCTCGAGTGGATGAATCGCAGCAGCGAGTTTGCGAATCCGGATACGACCGCGACGGCCGTCAAGGAAGTCACTGCGAACTTCCTGCCGACGATTCGTCTCTCGCTCGAGTCGGACATCACCTCGTGGTTGACGACCCGTATCGGCGCCGCCAAGTACATCGGCTCGCTCAAGGCCGAGGCAAACAACGGCGACGAGATCAAGGTCACGCCGGGTCATCCGTGGGATTATCCGATCGTCAACGGCTTTGACTGGTTCCTCGGCTGCGGTTTCAACTTTGCCGAGTGGACGGTCGACCTCGAGCTGGCGCATGAAACTCCGTTCGGCTTGGGCTTCTGGCTCACCGGTTACGACGATGCGTGGGACGATGGCTCCGGTCACGGACCTGTCGGTCGCATCTCGGCGGTCTACAACTACTAAGTCGTAGGCTGATTCTCCCGATTGATCGGGATTGGTGGCGCGGCCCCCTCACTCGAGGGGGCCGCGTTTTTTTGGGGAGCCGCTGGGATAAATCGCGCGCAACGCGATGCGGCGCGTGTCGGGGCGCTTCCCATGAGGCCTCATGCTTCCCTTGGCACCCGCCGCGTTCGGGGCGTGGTACTTGCTGACTCACACGGTAGACCCGCGGAAAGCGGTAATTGCCGGTCCGCTGCAGCATGTACTTCTTCTACTACTTCCCGGTCGGAATCGACGCCCGCGTGCGGCGCGTGCCGCTCATCACCGCCACGTGTACCGCGCTGTGCGTGCTGGTGTTCGTTCTCAACAAGTTCTTCGGCGCATCTGTTCCGCTCGACTTCCGCCAGTACATCTATTTTCCCGGCTACTCGGGCATCGGCCCAGCCATCGCCGCTGCGTTTCTGCACTTCGACTACTTGCACATCGTCACCAACCTCATCTACCTGGTGCTCTTCGGGCGCTATCTCGAAGACCGCTTGGGAACGTACGGCATGGCGCTGGTGTTTCTCGGCGCGGCGGTGGTGGGCAACGTCATGCAGGGTTGGTACAACATTCATTTGCTGCACACCAGTGCCGGCATCATCGGCGCATCGGGCGGTGTTTCGGGTGTGCTGGGTGCGTTCTTGGTGCGCATGCGGCATCACCGCGTGCGAGTTGCGTACTGGGTGTTCGCGCCGCTACTGGCGACGAACAAAGTGGGGCGCTCCGAGTTGCACGCGGTGGCGGCGATTGGCATGTGGGTGCTGATCCAGGTGGTGCGTGGCCTGGTTCAGCTCGAAGGTGCGGCCGCCAACGTTGCCTACGTCACGCACGTGGCCGGCTTTGCCTTTGGTGTGGTGGTGGCGCTGTCGATGGGTGGATGGGAGAAGGGTCGCATCGAGGGATACTTGCTGCGCGCCAAGCGCTGCCAGCGCCGCGGCGACGGCTATGGCGCGCAAGACGAGCTCGAGCATTACGCGGCGGCGCGCACCCACGACGGTAGCGCGCACCTCGAGCTGGCACGGTCGCGCGCCCAAAACGGCGACCGCGCCGGTGCGCACGCGAGCTATGCGCGTGCCTGCGAGTGCTTCCTCGCGGCCGGCCGGCGCGGCGACGCGGAGCGCGCCTATCTGGAAGCGACGCGCTCCATTACGCAATTCATACTTTCGCCCGAGCGCCACCTCGACTTGTGCTACGGCCTGGAGAGAAATCTCAAGCCCGACGCGGCTCTGCGCGCCTACGAAGATTTTGTCTCGTCGTATTCTCACCACTCCGAAGCCGCGTTTGCGCTGCTGCGCGCCGCCAACCTGCACGCCAAGCGGGGCGACCTGGCGCGTGCTCGCGACTGCTACCTCGCCATCCCGCTCCGCTACCCCGAAGACACCTGGGCAGAGTTTGCCGCCGAGCACGGCCGCCGGCTCCAGGCGGCGGTCATCTGAAGGCCAGTCGCTGGCCGCCCGTACGCCCAACTCGGTAATATTCTTGCCATTGCATCCGACCCGGTGTTAGCCTGCGCGCGGCCGCGGCGGTGCCAAACGGGAGGTGGATGGGATGGGAAAGAAGATTCGGGAGGGGATTCCGTCGAGCGATCGGCCACGCGAGCGGCTGTATACGCGCGGCGCAGCAGAACTTTCGTTGCAAGAGCTCTTGGCCATCGTCATCGGGGGCGGAACGCGCGGGCAGAGTGCCTTGGTACTGGCGCTAGGTTTGCTTGGGGAATTCGGGGATCTCGTGGTCATGGGTCGGGCCGGCGTCGACGAGATGCGACGGGTACCGGGAATCGGGTTCGCGCGCGCGTGTCAGTTGACGGCGGCGTTCGAGCTGGGCAAGCGCTTCGCCAGAGAATCGCGATCCGCCGGGACGTCCGTGCGCGCGCCGCGCGACATTGCACGCATGTTCATGGACGAGATGAAGGATTACGATCGCGAACACTTCAAGGCGGCGTTCCTGAACACGAAAAACCAGATCATCAAGGTCGTCACGGTCTCGATCGGATCGCTCAACGCCTCCATCGTGCATCCGCGCGAGATCTTGAAGCCGGCCATCGCGGCCAGCGCGGCGTCCATCGTGTTGGTGCACAACCATCCGACCGGCGATCCCACTCCGAGCCGCGAAGACGTCGAGTTCACGCGCCGCTTCGCGAAGTGCGGCGAGCTGATCGGCATCGAGCTGCTCGACCACATTGTCATCGGCGCCGACCGGTTTCAAAGTTTGAAAGAAGCGGGGCACTTCTAGTCGCAGCCCGGGAGTTTAACGAATGTCGCTGTTCTCCAAGCTGTCCAATTATCTCACCAACGACGTCGCTATCGACCTCGGTACCGCCAACACGCTGGTGTTCGTCAAGGGCAACGGCATCGTGTTGAACGAGCCGTCGGTAGTGGCCGTCGACCAGCGCACCAAGAAGGTGTACGCCGTCGGCCTCGAGGCCAAGACCATGCTCGGCAAGACGCCCGAGTACATCAACGCCATCCGCCCCATGAAGGACGGTGTCATCGCTGACTTCGAGATCACCGAGATGATGCTGCGCGAGTTCATCCGCAAATCGCAGAAGAAGAAACACTTCATCCGCCCGCGCATCGTGATCGCGGTTCCTTCCGGCATCACGGAAGTGGAGAAGCGCGCGGTGCGCGACTCGGCCGAGCACGCCGGTGCGCGCGAAGTGTTCCTGATCGCCGAGCCCATCGCGGCCGCCATCGGCGTCGGACTTCCGGTGGACAAGCCCTCCGGCAACATGATCATCGACATCGGCGGCGGCACCACCGAGATCGCCGTCATCGCCCTCGACGGCATCGTGGCCGACAGCTCGATTCGCGTCGCGGGCGACGAGCTCGACGAAGCCATCGTCAACTACGTCAAGCGCACCTACAACATGCTCATCGGCGAGCAAACCGCGGAGCAGATCAAGATGAAGATCGGGTGCGCCATCAAAATGGACAAGCCGTACGAGATGGAAATCAAGGGACGCGATCTCGTGGCGGGCATTCCCAAGAACCTGCGCCTCACCAGCGAAGAGATTCGCGAGGCCATCAGCGAGCCCATCTCGCAGATCGTAGAAGCGCTCAAGAATGCGCTGGAACAAACCCCGCCCGAGCTGGCGGCCGACATCGTCGACCGCGGCATCGTGATGACCGGCGGGGGTGCGATGCTCAAGGGGCTCGATCAACTCTTGAAACGGGAGACGGGTCTCCCGATCAACGTCGTGGACGATCCGTTGCTGTGCGTCGTGCTCGGCGCGGGCAAGGTGCTCGACAACGTCCACGAGTACGATCGGGTGTTGATGCACAGCTCGCGCGACTAGCGTATGCGGCTGCTCGAGTCCGTTTTCGAGAAGCACCGCGACCGCACGGTGCTCGTTATCCTCATCACCGCTTCCTTCGCGCTTCTGTCCCTGCCCGAGACGCGGCAGCTCGACTTTGCGCGCTCCCTGCTCTCGCGCATCATGCGCCCCGCGCAGCGCACGGTCGATTTGATCTCCGACTATTCCACGGTGCGCGCCGAGAACGAGCGCCTGCGCCGCATGATCGCGACCCTCATGCTGGAGCGGGGCCGCTTGCTGCAATTTCGCGACGAGCGCGAGCGACTGCGCCGTCTGGCCGAGTTCAAAGAAGAACAAACCCTGAAGCTGGTTCCGGCAGAAGTCATCGGCCGCGACTTCGACCGCATTCAAACCAGCCTGGTCATCGACAAGGGCACCGTCGACGGGCTCGCCGAGCGCATGCCGGTGTTCTCGTTCGAGGGGTTGGTGGGAACCATATCGCACGTCGAGGAAAAATCGGCGTGGGTGCAGCTGCTCGCGAGCAAGAACCACCCCGTCAGCTGCATCGACAAGCGCACCCGGGTAGTCGGCGTGCTGGAGTGGAACAACCGCAACAACTTCGACTTGAAGCACGTGGGCGTGGTGGAAGACATCGCCACGGGCGACACGCTCTTGACGAGCGGATTCGGCGGCACCATTCCCAAGGGGTTTCCCGTCGCCATCGTGCAGCGCGTCACCTCCAGCCCCGACGCACTTTCGCTACGGGTGACTGCGCGCAGCACCGTCGACTTCATGGCGCTGGAAGAAGTCTTCGTCATGACCGCCGAGATTCCGTGGAACCGCTCGCTCTTCTACGAGGAAGCCGACACCTCTCTGATGCGTGACGTGATCGAGAGGAAGCGGCGATGAGATTCCTGGTACCGCTCCTCACCGTCGTCGTCTTCTTGGGACTGCAATCCACCGTCGCGTCCAAGATCGCGATCGGCGGCATCGCCCCCGACTTCATCGTCGTGTGCGTGATCTTGTTCGGACTGCAGCGCGGCCCCATCGTGGGCTCGCTGTTCGGCTTCCTAGCCGGCTTCTTGGTCGACCTGGGCAATCCCGGCTACCTGGGGCTCAACGCCCTGACCAAGTCGCTGGTGGGATACGCGGGCGGGCGGCTGGGCAGCACGGCTTCGCCCGGGACAGTGGTGCTGGTGTTCGTTATCTTTCTGGCGGCTCTCGGGCACGACATCGTCTATTTGCTGGTATACCAGTGGCCCCGCGTGGATCGCGCCTTCGTCGGTATATTCACCAACGCGCTGCCGTCCGCGCTCTACACGGCGCTGGCGGGAATCGTGGTGGAGCGGCTGTTGGCGCTCCTGGGGGCGAAGGTGGTGACCAAGCTTGGCAAAGAGAGACAGTAGGAGCCTGGCCGACGGACCGCTGCGGATCCGAACGCTCCTATTCGTCGTCGCCGTCGGCTTCGTCGTCCTCCTCGTCCGCCTCTTCACGATGCAGGTCATCCAGCACGAGCAGTACGCCCAGTTCGCGCGCGACAACCAGCTCCAACGCGAGCGCCTGCCCGGTCCGCGCGGCTTCATGCGCGACCGCCACGACGTCATCATGGTCGACAACGCGCTCCACTTCGAAGTGGTGATGCAGTGGCGCTCGCGCAACGAGGCGATCGCGACGGTGCGCGAGCTGGCGTCGTTCATCCCCATCGATACCACCCGTGCCAAGACGCGCTTCGATGCGTGGCAAAAGCGCTACGGCCGGGTGGCCTTTCCGCTCTTTCCCGACGCCGACAAGTTCGTCATCTCCTTCGTGCGCGAAAACTGGAAGGAATTTCCCACGCTGCGCGTAGAGTCGCGCTTGCGGCGGCGCTATCCCCAGTCGGTGGCCGCGCATGTGTTCGGCTATGTCGGTGAAGTGACCACCGAAGAGATCACCTCCGCCGGCGACGAGATCTACGTGGCGGGCGACTTCTTGGGCAAGGCGGGGCTCGAGCGCGTCTATGAAGACTCGCTGCGCGGTACACCGGGACAGCGCGCGGTCGAAGTCACCGCCTCCGGTACTGCGCTCGGGGAGATCTCGGAGTTGTCGACCGCGCCCATCTCGGGGCGCGACTTGCGCCTCGCGCTCGACTTCGACATGCAGCAGTATCTCGATTCGCTGCTCGCGGTGCGGCCCAACCCGTGCGCGGCGGTGGTACTGGACGTCGAAACCGGGGGCATCATCGCCGCGTCGAGCCGCCCTGCGTACGACCCCAATGCCTTCGCGATGGGTTTGTCCGCGTCGTTGGTGGTCGACCTGCTCAAAGATCCATCCAAGCCGATGTTCAACCGCATCTCGCAAGCCAGATACGCGCCGGCGTCGACCTTCAAGATCATCGTGGCCCACGCCATCCTCACCAACCAGGTGCTCGATCCCAACCGCATCTTGGTGTATTGCGACGGCACGCACCGCTTCGGTAACCGCATCTTTCGGTGTTGGAAAGAAGAAGGGCACGGCGGCATGAACCTCCTGTCGGCCATCATCAACAGCTGTGACGTGTATTTCTACCGCGTCGCCGAAATGCTGGACGTGGACGTGTTGGCCGACGCCGCGCACCAATTCGGCTACGACGGCAAGACCGGCGTCGATCTGCCCATCGAAGTGTCGGGCAACGTGCCGACGCGCAAGTACTACGACCAACGGTTGGGCAAGGGGCGCTGGACGCAGGGTCTCATGCTCAACAATGCCATCGGGCAAGGGGAGTATCTCGCCACCGTGCTGCACGTAGCGCGCATGTCGGCGGCCGTGGCCAACGGCGGTTGGCTGGTGACACCGCACTTCGTCGAAGGTCCCATGAACGGTACGCCGGCGGAGCACCCGCGCACCAAGATCGAAGGACTCGACGGCAACATTCTCGAGTTTCTGCGCCGTGCCATGCGCGGTGTGGTGGAGAACCCGCAAGGCACGGCGTATTGGACGCGCATTCCGTGGCTGCCGGTGGCGGGAAAGACCGGTACGGCGCAGAATCCACACGGCGACCACCACTCGTGGTATACGGCGTATGCGCCGGCCGACCATCCCGAGATCGCACTCGCCATCATTGTCGAGAACGCGGGACACGGCGGCGATGTGTCCGCGCCCATCGCCAAGGCCTTCTTGGCGGAATACTTCCGCCCGAGCCGTCTCCATCCTCCTGCGCCCGTCGATAGCGCGGTGACGATCGACACCCCAGCGTCGACCGCGCCGGCGAAGAAAGGCACGCCGTGAGGACCGGCCGCGACTTCGACTGGGTGATCGTGTTGTGCGTGGCGTGTCTTTCCTCCATCGGCCTGGCGGTGGTGTACTCGGTTTCGCAATCGGTGGGCGAGGTGTCCGCGGTCGCGATGCACGGCACGCACTTCGCGCGCCAGCTGATCTGGCTGGGTGCGGGCCTCATGGTCATGCTGACCGCGTTCGCGATCCCATTTCGCATGTTCGAGTCGCTCGCGTTTGCCTCCTACGCGGTATGCCTCATCATGCTCGTGGTCGTCTTGATGCTGCCGGCGCGCGGCGAAACGCAGCGCTGGTTCATCGTGGGACCTCTCGCCATCCAGCCGAGCGAGTTCACCAAAGTAGCCGTCATCTTGGTGTGGGCGCGAATCTTGTCCACGCACCGCGCCGACCCCAACAAGTTGCACACGCTAATTCCCGTGTTCATCTTGTTCATCGTGCCGTTCCTGCTGGTGTTGAAGCAGCCCGACCTCGGCACCGCCATGGTGTTTGCCGGCATCGTCTTGCCGGTCTTGTTCTGGCGCGGTTTCCGCGGGCTCCACATCTTGTTTCTGCTTTCGCCGATCGTGAGCAGTATCTTGATCATCTACGGCGAGAACGTGACGCACAATCCGTGGCCCTTCGGCATCTTTATCGTGTTGATTCTGATCGTGGCGTACCTGCGCCGTGCCTTCCTGGTCGAAAGCATCTCGTTGGTTGTGGCCAACGTAGGCATCGGTTTGTTCCTGCCCGCGCTGTGGGCACACCTGAAGCCGTACCAGCAGCGCCGTGTCACCAACTTCCTCGACCCCGACTCCGACAAGCTCGGCGCGGGCTGGCAGGTGATTCAGTCGAAGATCGCTATCGGATCGGGCGGATTCGGCGGAAAGGGCTATCTGGAAGGCACGCAGAAAGCGCTCGAATATCTGCCCGCCAAGCACACCGACTTCATCTTTTCGGTGCTGGGCGAAGAGCTCGGATTCGTGGGGGCCTTCGCGGTTCTGGTGCTGTTCGCCATCTTGATCACGCGCGCGCTCATGATCGCCCAGAAAACAAAGAGCGAATTCGCCGCCACGCTGTGCGTGGGCATTGCGGCGTACTTCGCGTTCCAGGTGTTCGTCAACATCGGGATGACGTCGGGGATTGCGCCGGTGGCGGGAATTCCGCTGCCGTTCGTGAGCTACGGCGGCAGCTCCATGCTGGTCAGCTGCTTCCTGGTGGGGCTATTGCTCAACTGCGCGGTCCGTTGGGGCGAGTATTGACCCACGTGACAGCGAGCCGCCGACGGGTTATATATAGCGAGGATTTATGCACCCGGTATTGATCGAATTCGGCCGCCTACAGATTCGCTCGTACGGCTTCATGCTGGCGTTCAGCTTCCTGCTGGGCATTTGGCTGGCGGGCCGCCGCGCCAAGCAGCGCGGCATCGACGCGCAGAAGATCCTCGACTTGAGCGTGGTCATCATCCTCGCCGCGGTCGTGGGATCGCGCCTCTTGTACGTGGCGTTTCACCTCGACCAATACCAAAACCCGCTCGACGTGTTCGCCCTGTGGCAGGGGGGTGCGACCTTCTACGGTGGCTTCCTGCTCGCGGTGGCGGCGTCGTACTGGTGGATCAAGCGCCACCGCCTGTCGTTCTTGACGGTGGCCGACGTGGTCGCGCCGTCGATCGCGCTGGGCTTGGTGTTCACGCGCGTGGGGTGCTTTCTCAGCGGCTGCTGTTACGGCAAACCCACCGACAGTGCGGTCGGCATGGTGTTTCCGCCCGATAGCCCGGCGGGGCACGCGGCCGCGCAATTGGCGCAAGAGATGGGGCGCCAAACCGTCGCCCTCCACCCGGCGCAAATCTACTCATCCCTCAAGGGCCTCATCATTTTCGTCGCGTTGATGGCCCTGCAGCCCAAGCTCAAAAAGCCGGGCTCGACGTTCGGGCTCTTGCTCGTGCTCTACGGTATCGGGCGCTTCGTGGTCGATTTCTTCCGCATTTACGAATCGAACGCGCGCGTTCTCTTCGGGCTCTCGTTCAACCAGGTGATATCGATCGGGCTGATCCTCCTCGGGATGATGCTCCTGATGCGGCGGTCGCGGGTACCGGCCGAAGCGCGCGCGTGACGCGCTCCGGGGAGGCGGGGTGGTGGCTGGGGTCGGTTACGCGCTGCAAGCGCTCGCGGACTTTCTAGCGCGCGAGGACTGTCACGCCTGCGGCCGACCGGTCGTCGCGTTGCGATCACTCGCGGTTCCCCCGCACGCCGCCGCCGCCGCACTCGCCCAACCGTTGCACGTCGGTCCTCGCTTCGCCGGCGTGGACACTCACCCGCTTTGCCGTGCGTGCTGCCACCGCCTGTCTGCCGTGCACGAGCCCGTGCGCGTGGGCACGATTCACTGCGACGGCGCCGTCTCGCTCAATTCCGGCGCCGGGATGGAACCCACATCACCGCTGCCGCTCGCGCATGACCGCGAGCTGCGTGTGTGGGCGGCCTTCGAAACCGATGACCGCCTGCTCGCCGTCGTGCACGCGCTCAAGTTTGCCCGCCGCGAGCGCCTAGGTCCGTGGCTCGCCCGCGCCATGTCCGCCGGTCTCCCGGCGGCCGCACTGTCTTCCGCGGGGACCGCGAGGATCGTCGCGGTGCCGACGGATCCGGCCTCGCTGCGCCGCCGCGGTTTCAACCAGGCGGAGCGCGTGGCGAGTGCGTTCGCGGCGAATTGCGGCGCCGCCTTCGTTCCCCGAGGCCTGGCGAAAACGCGGGCGACGGCGCCGCAATCGACATTGGATGGTGCCGAGCGCGCGCGCAATGTCGCCGGTGCATTCGCCGTCGTGGAAAGAGCGCGCGTGGCGGGGCACTGCGTCGTTCTGATCGACGATTTGGTGACCACGGGTGCCACCGCGGCCGCGTGTGCCGCCGCGCTTTACGCCGCGGGGGCGCGCGAGGTGCGCGTCGCGTGCGTGGGCTACCGCCCCTGAGACGGTGGCGTAAAGCCCCGGCAGAAGAGGCGTTAATGCAATCTTGACAACGACTTCCGCCGCTGTTATGCTAGCCGGACCGCAGCGGTTGTGCCGGATGTTCCAGATGCATTTGCCACCCCGGTCATCTTTCATTTAGGTTGGTAGCTCGGCCCGTTCCCCAAGGAGGATTGGACTTTGGCGATCAAGGTAGCGATCAACGGATTCGGACGCATCGGAAGGCTCGTCTATCGTCACGCGTTCAACGACCCGCGCTTCGACGTGGTCGCGGTGAACGACCTCACGAGCCCCGCTATTCTCGCCCACCTGTTGAAATACGATTCCGTGCACGGTCGCTTTCCCGCCGATGTCACACCGACCGAGACCGGCATGCGCGTCGGCGACGACGTGCTCGATGTTCTGTCGGAAAAAGATCCCGCCAAGCTGCCGTGGAAAAAACTCGGCGTCGACGTGGTGGTCGAGTCGACCGGATTTTTCACCAAGCGCGACGACGCCGCCAAGCATCTCGCCGCGGGTGCCCGCCGCGTGCTGATCTCGGCGCCCGCCACCGACCCCGACATCACCATCGTGATGGGGGTCAACGACGACCAGTTCGACGAAGCGAAGCACACCATTATTTCGACCGCGTCGTGCACCACCAACTGCATGGCGCCGGTGGCGAAGGTGATCAACGACACCTTCGGCATCACCAACGGGCTCATGATGACGATCCACGCGTATACTAATGACCAGGTGATTCTGGATCAGCCGCACAAAGACTTGCGGCGCGCGCGCGCGGCCGCGCTCTCCATGATCCCGACCACGACGGGCGCGGCCAAAGCCGTCACCAAGGTGCTGCCCGAGCTCAAGGGGAAGATCGACGGCACCGCGGTGCGCGTGCCGGTGTGCGACGGATCGCTGATCGACTTTACTTTCGGTGTCGACAAGGCAGCCTCCATCGACGCCATCAACAAAGCGATGCTGGAAGCCTCGAAGGGTGCGCTCAAAGACATCATCGAGTACACCGAAGATCCGATCGTGTCGGTCGACATTATCGGCAACCCCCACTCGGCTATTTTCGACGCCAAGTCGACGATGGCGATCGGGGACCGCTTCTTCAAGGTTCTCGCTTGGTACGACAACGAGTACGGCTACTCCGGCCGTATGGTGGACATGCTGCGTCTCATCGGACGATGAGGGTGAGGACGGATGAAAAAACTTTCTATTCGTGACTGTGACGTCAAGGGCAAGCGCGTGCTGGCACGCGTTGATTTCAATGTTCCACTCGACAGCGATCGCGCGATCACCGACGACACGCGCATCATCGAGTCGCTGCCGACGGTTCGCGACGTGGTCGACCGCGGCGGCCGCTTGATCCTGATGAGCCATTTGGGCCGCCCGCGCGGGCAGCGTAACCCCGACTTGAGCCTGGCTCCGGTGGCCGCACGGCTGGCGGAGCTGGTGCGCAATCCCTTGCGGTTCGCGCACGACTGCATCGGAGAGGATGTGCGCCAAAAGGTAGCCGCGATGCGCGACGGCGACATCCTTTTGTTGGAAAACCTGCGCTTCCATGCCGGCGAAGAGGAGAACTCGCCCGTCTTCGCGCGCGAGCTCGCGCAGCACGGCGACATCTACGTCAACGACGCCTTTGGCACCGCGCACCGCGCCCACGCCTCCACCGTTGGTGTCACCGAATACATCGCGCTGCGCGCTGCCGGGTTCTTGATGGAAAAAGAGCTCAATGCGCTGGGCGAAGCACTCAACAATCCGGCGCGTCCCTTCATCGCGGTGCTGGGTGGGGCCAAGATTGCCGGCAAGATCGACTTGATCAAGAGTTTGCTCGAGCGGGTGGATGCGTTGTTGGTGGGCGGCGGCATGATGTACACCTTCTTCAAGGCGTCGGGCTTGGAAGTTGGCAAGAGCATCGTGGACGAAAAATATCTCCCAATGTGCAAGGAGCTGTTGGCCAAGACGCGGCCCGGTCGCGGACGCTTGCTGCTGCCCGTGGATACCATCGTGGCGCAGGAGATCGACGACAACGCGCCGGCGCGCGAAGTATCCATCGCCGACATTCCCGAAGACTGGATCGGCGTCGACATCGGTCCCAAGACGGTCGACTTGTTCAAGGCACAGATTGCGAGCGCCAAGACGGCGTTTTGGAACGGGCCCATGGGTGTGTTCGAAAAGCCCACGTTCGCCGAGGGAACCAAGGCCATCGCGCGCGCCATCGCCGACGCGACCGACCGCGGTGCCAAGACCATCGTGGGCGGAGGCGACAGCGTCGCAGCCATCAACTTGATGGGCATTGCGAACCGCTTCACGCACATCTCCACCGGCGGCGGCGCTTCGCTCGAGTTCATGGAAGGACGCACGCTCCCCGGAATCGAAGCGTTGTGCGACGTCGCCGAAGTGGCCGGCTGATTCCCGCGGGGAACACTTAACGCCTGCATGCACCGCCGCAAGATCATCGCCGCCAACTGGAAGATGAACAAAAGCATCTCCGCGGCGGAGACATTCGCGCGCGAGTTTAGCCGCCGCTCCGACTTGGCGGACGCGTGCGACATCGTCATCATTCCTCCGTTTTTCTCGGTGCGGCCGGTCGCGGATACGCTGGCCGGAACCCAGATTCACGTGGGTGCCCAAGATTTGCATTGGGAAGCAAGCGGCGCGTTTACCGGCGAGGTGTCGGCCGCGATGCTGCAAGATGCGGGTGCCACCTACGTGATCGTCGGGCACTCCGAGCGGCGCCACCTCATGGGTGAGTCCGACGCGGTGGTGGCGAAGAAGTTGGCCGCCGCGTTGCGCGCCTCGCTCATTCCGATTCTGTGCGTCGGGGAAACCCTCGCCGAGCGCGAAGCGGGCCGCCAAACCGGCGTGGTGGAGCGGCAGCTCACGACGGCCTTCGAAGCGGTGGACGAGCGCGCGGCCGCCCCCACCGTGATCGCGTACGAGCCGGTATGGGCGATCGGTACCGGGCGCACCGCCAGCGCGGAGGATGCCGTGGCGATGCACCGCGCCATTCGCGACTGGATGCAGACCCGTTTCGGCGAGACCGCGGCCGCGGTAGCGCGCATCCAGTACGGGGGGAGCGTCAACCCGGACAACGCCGCCGAGCTGTTGGCCCGCGAGGACATCGACGGTTTATTGGTAGGGGGAGCGAGCCTCGACGCCGGCTCATTCGCCGCGATTGCGGGTGCGGTCCCCGCTGCCTAGTGCCCGTTTGACTTTGCGGGGCTCGTTTGCTAGTCTCCCGCCACGCGGTGGCACCTCACCGCATTTTTGTTGGCGGGTTCCCCGCGGAAAACCAAGGATATTTCGATGCTGTTCAACCTGTTGATTGGTCTCCACGTAGTCGTGTGCATCGTGTTGATTCTCGTCGTCCTGTTGCAGTCGAGCAAGGGAGGCGGGCTGGCCGGTGCGTTTGGCGGCGGCGGTGGCCAGACCATGTTCGGCGGCCAGGAAACCGCGACGTTCCTCAGCAAGGCGACCACTTACCTCGCCATCGCGTTCATGGTGCTGTCGCTTTTGCTCGCGTTCCTGTCGGCGCGGCGCTCGACGCCCACCTCGCGCAGCCTGGTTCGCGAAGCCGCGGAGCAAAACCAAAACGTGATCCCGTCGGGTCAGTCCATCGACGAGATTCTGGGTGGCGCGGATTCGGCCGCGGCCGGCGCGGACACAACCTCGAAGCCCTGACGGTCGCCCAAACGCTTGCATTGAGCTGCCCAGGTGGTGGAATTGGCAGACACGCTATCTTGAGGGGGTAGTAGACGAAAGTCTGTGCGGGTTCGAGTCCCGCCCTGGGCACCATGGAAAACTCATCGAGACGGGACGCACATGCGTCCCGTTTTCGTTCCCGGTCAAAGTTTGCAAAACCAAATGCGCTGTTGTGACGACTCACGGGTAATCGTAGGAGGAGTTTCAATGATTCGTAACGTTTCCATGATCAGCACGCTCGCGCTGGCCGCCGCGGCCGGTACCTCGCCTTCGGTCGCCGCGGATACGCGCAGCACGCCCGCCGACCAAAAGTCGGTCAGCATCACCATCTACAACGACAACTTGGGGCTGGTGAAGGACGTGCGCACGCTGAGCTTGAAGAACGGCCAGCAGAGCCTCTGGTTCGAAGGCGTGGCCGCGCAGATCGACCCCACCACGGTGCACATTCGCTCCGTCGACGCGCCCGATGCACTCGCGGTGGTCGAGCAGAACTTCGAGTACGACTTGGTCTCTCCGGAGCGGCTGATGCAGAAGTACATCGGCCAAACCGTGGAGCTGGTCACCACGCGCGAAGGCAAGGACGACGAAACCATCCGCGCGAAGCTGATCGGCACCCAAGGTGGCACCGTCTACGAGCTCGAGAACGGCAAGATTGCCATCAATCCACCCGGGCGCGTCGTCCTGCCTGCGTTGCCGGCCGGACTCATCTCCGAGCCGTCGCTGGTGTGGCTGCTCGACACCAGTCGCACCAAACACACGGTGGAAGCGAGCTACCTGACCGGGGGCATCGGCTGGCGCTCCGATTACGTCGCCGTGCTCGCCGCCGACGACTCCAAGACGGACTTGTCGGGCTGGGTGACTATCGACAACCAAAGCGGTGCCACCTACCGGAACGCGGCGCTCAAGCTGGTGGCCGGCGACGTCCATCGCGTGCTTCCTGAATACCAACCCATGGAGATGGCGGAGAACATGGCGGCGCGCGGTGTGGCCAAGCAGGCAAATTTCCGCGAAGAAGGTTTTTTTGAGTACCACCTCTACACGCTGGAGCGTCCGGCGACGGTGCGCGACCGCCAGACCAAACAAATCTCCTTGTTGGACGCCGAAAACGTGAGCGTCAAGAAGACGTACGTGGTGCAGCCCGAGGTCCAGTATTGGTTCTCGCGCCTGCCCGAGAGCGACAAAACCAAAGTCGGCGTGTACGTTTCGCTCGACAATTCGAAGAAGAACGGAATGGGCATGCCGTTGCCCAAGGGCATCGTGCGCGTTTACAAGAAGGACTCCGCCGGTTCGTTGCAATTCATCGGCGAAGACCGCATCGATCACACCCCGGAGGACGAAACCATCCGCATCAAGATGGGCGATGCGTTCGACGTGGTGGCCGAGCGCGTACAAACCAATTTCGAAGTTCTCTCCAGCGGGCACCTGTATCGCTCGTCGTACAAAGTGACGCTGCGCAATCACAAGAGCGAGGACATCAGCGTGCAGGTGGTGGAGCTGATGGCGGGCGATTGGACCATCACCACCTCGTCGCAGAAGTTCGAGAAAGAAGCCTCACACCGCGTGCGCTTCGACGTCCCGGTCAAGGCGAAGGGCTCGTCCGAGCTCACCTACACCGCGGAGGTGCGCTACTAGTCGAGAATGGGCTTGAGGACGCCGCGATCCTGCCCACATTGCTGTTTACACCGTCGCTCGGGCCGTATTAGATTGGCCGCGGATTTGCTTAGCCAGTCGGTCCGACAGAGGGGGCAATGTGGATCAAGTGGATCAAATCGGTTTTGAGTACGTCGTACTGGGCGCCGTAGCACTCGGAGCGCTCGGCGTCATCCTCGGAATCGCTGCGCTGATGCGACTGCGCTCGATGTCGGGGCGATTCTCGTGGCTGACCGACAAGAGCGAAGGGAACATCGACACGCTCCCGAAGCTGCTCGCCGCGGTTGAAAACAACGGGCGCGACGTGCGCGAGTTGCAAGACGCGTTTCAGCAAGCCTTGGTCGAAGCCCGCACCCACTTCAAGCGCATGAGCATCGTGCGCTACAACGCCTTCGACGGTGTTGCGGGACAGCAAAGCTATTCGCTGTGCCTGCTCGACGAGAATCAGAACGGCATTTTGATCTCGAACCTGGTGGGAACGAACTTCAGCCGCAGCTACGCGGTGGAGATCAAGACGGGAGAACCTGCCCGCCCTCTCGGCGAAGAAGAAAAAGCCGCCCTCGCCTCCGCCACCAAAAACGGCAACTAATCAAGGGCGCCTTCGGGCTTTCTTTCCCTCTGTCGTTGTCGGATGACTTCGGTTGTTCCGACGCGATTTCCGCAGCGCGATTTCAAATGTTTCGCGCGAGGACGTATGAGCGGAGGGACAATCGAAGTCATCGCGGCAATCAGTTACTCGCCGGGTTCGCGTTGCTGGCGGCTGTAATTCTCCAAAATTCGCTTCTCGGTCGGTGTCAAGTTCTCGTAGCCCTTGGCCGAGATCTTGTCCAGGATCGAGTCGATCTTGGCGGGGTCGTGCGAGCGTCGCGGCTTGGGAATACCGACGCGCGGGCGCCACGTCGGACCGCGGCGGCGCGGTACCACCCAGCCCAGCCGGGACGCAATCTCGTAGCGAAAGAAAAACAAGCCGGTGATCATGCCGCCCAAGTGGGCGAAGTAGGCGACACCCGATGGACCGGCGATTCCCCAGGCCAGGTTCAGCACGGCGAGTCCGATCACGAAATACTTGATCTTCACGGGGACCACGAAATAGAGGTACACGTAGGCGTCGGGGAACAGCATCGCGGCGGCGAGAAACAGTCCGAAGATGGCGCCGCTTGCGCCCACCACGCTTGATGGGTAGTTGATCAGCATCGACAGTAACCCACCGCCCACACCGCAGGCGAGGTAGTAGCGCATGAAGCGCTTGCGGCCCCATACCCCTTCCACCATGTTCCCGACGAAGTAAAGAACGAGCAGGTTGAAAAAGAGGTGCCAGAAGCCTCCGTGCAGGAACATGTAGGTGACCAACTGCCAGAGGAAGAGCCGCTCGACGACGTCGCGCGGAACCAGGGTGAGGTAGCGTTCGACCATCGGAAACAGGTTCTGGAGAAAAAACATCGCCAAGGTGACGAGGATGATTCGTCCCACGGCGGACTCGAAGAACGAGGGTCCGGAAAACGGCGGTTGAGCTCGAAAGGTTCGCGACATATTGGTTAGGGCAACGACGCCGGATGCAACATAAGCACACCGGTGCGGCCGCGGCAAGCATCCTGCCGCGCTGCATGTGGGAGCCCGCCCCGGGACTGTAAGGATGTACCGCGGCCCGCCGTCGAAAGGGCGGAAAAAGGGACGGGAAAGCATCTTTACAGACCCGAGGCCGACGAGGATAATCGGCCGACCCCGGGGAGATCCCCGCCATCTTGAGAGTGACAACACGTTCGAGGAGGAATTGATGTCCCAGGAATTGGAGTTTACCGACGCCAACTTCGACCAGGAGGTCCTCGAGGCCGATCGACCGGTCCTCGTCGACTTTTGGGCGCCGTGGTGCGGACCGTGCCGCGCCATCGCACCGATTGTCGCGGAGATTTCGTCGGAGTACGCGGGTAAGCTGAAGGTCGGCAAGCTCAACACCGACGACAACCAGGGTATCGCCGTGCGCTATGGTGTGATGAGCATTCCCACCATTTTGATCTTCAAGAAGGGCGAAATGGTGGCGCAAATCATCGGCCTGGGGCCGCAGCCCAAGAAGACACTCGTCAGCAAGATCGACGCGGTGCTGGCTAGCTAATACGGTCACCGACGATTGATGCGAGGCCGGTCCGATAAGGGCCGGCCTTTTTTGTCGCCCTGCGCCCACTTCCTGGCGGCGTGGAACTTGCAACGCACGCCGTGTATGTCCCGGTTACACCTCGTTGCCCTCTGTTCGATCCTCGCGGCGGCGTCGCTCTCCTGCGGAACGACCGATGAGCGCGTCGCGCGCGCGTCGTCCTCTGCCGTGTCGGACTCGTCCCGGGGCCCGGTCCACGGCGGGCGCATCATCATCGGCACCCAGCAGGAGCCGGAGATGCTGAGCGAGATC